>CAZUAW010000069.1:0-9052 GCA_964618535.1 uncultured Thiotrichales bacterium | reverse complement strand
AACTAACGCTTAGCGTTTAGTTATTTTCAATCACAATTTTCGGGAACTTGGACTGATAATCTTTTGCTTGTAGTGCAAGTCGAGCAGCCGTTCTACGCGCTATTTCTCCATAAATGCGCGCAATTTTCCCATCAGGATCGGCAGCAACGGTTGGATGTCCGCTATCCGCATGTTCGCGAATGGTGATATCCAGAGGCAGTGAACCCAGCAGGTCGACATTGTTTTCTTCAGCCATCAATGCACCGCCACCAGCACCGAAGATGTGCTCTTCGTGGCCGCAGCTAGAACAAATATGTGTACTCATGTTCTCGATAATGCCAAGTACTGACACCTCAACCTTCTCAAACATTTTCAAACCTTTGCGGGCATCTAGCAGGGCGATGTCCTGAGGTGTGGTGACGATGACTGCACCACTGACTGGAATCTTCTGCGAAAGTGTCAACTGCGTATCGCCGGTGCCAGGAGGCAGGTCAACAATCAGGTAATCCAGCTCGCGCCATTGTGTATCGCGCAGTAACTGCTCAAGTGCCTGGGTAACCATTGGGCCACGCCAGATCATTGGGGTATCTTCTTCTATCAAAAAACCAATCGACATCGCCTGGATGCCGTGATTTTCCATGGGAGAGAGTTTGCTGCCATCTATGGGTTCAGGCTGCCCCTTAATGCCGAGCATACGTGGCTGGCTGGGACCATAAATATCCGCATCCAAAATACCCACAGTCGCCCCTTCTGCTGCGAGTGCCAACGCAAGATTGACGGAGGTTGTGGATTTTCCCACACCACCTTTGCCGGAAGCCACAGCAATGATATTTTTCACATTGGGTAGTGGCTGCAAATTCTTTTGGACTGAATGACTGACGATTTTCCACGAGATGTCGATATCAGCAGTGCTGACGCCATCAATCGCTTCGAGTTTGTCTTTAATCTCTGCAGCAAAGGCAACCTTGAAATTTTCCGCCGGATAGCCCAGTTGCATGGTGACAGTTACTTTGTCGCCATCAATGCTGATGTCTTTAACTGTTTTCGACTTAACAATGTTGGAATCAAGGTTAGGGTCTATGATTTCTTTTAAGGCTGCTTTGATCTGATCGCTGGTAATCTCAGCCATTGTGCTCTCCGGTATATGAAATATGGCGGTCGCGCATTTTACACGAAGGCGGGGGCTGCCGACATAGTTCCGTGTTATCAGTCGGGTTTTGGGGGCTGTTGAACGTGATGGTTAGGACTGCCCGCGCGAACCAGTGCGCCAAGACCTGCTTTGATTAGAGCATTATCAGCCAGGGTACGAATTTCGGCAGGGTCGTGTAATTGCATTGCGGCATCGAAAATCTGCCGCATTTGTTGGCAGCTAAAGCTCCTGACGATCCATTTGATTCTCGGCAAGCTCGCCATGCTGACGCTTAAGCTATCTATACCGCAACCCAGAAGTAGCAGTGCTGAGGCAGGATCGCTCGCCATTTCTCCGCAGATAGAGACTGGTTTTTTGGCGCGCTTAGCACCTTCCACAATGAGTTTTAGTGAGGCGAGGACGGCAGGGTGGTATTCATTATATAGCTCTGCAACCGCTGCATTGTTGCGATCTACTGCGAGTAGATATTGGATCAGGTCATTGGTGCCGACACTAAGATAATCCACTTGAGCGGCGAGAACTTCGGTTAAATGCACCGCCGATGGGATTTCAATCATTACCCCAACTTTATATTTAGCTACTTTGATGCCTTCTTCAATTAATTCCCTTTTTGCTTGATTGAGTAGCCTCAATGAGTCTTGCAGCTCTTTTAATGAGCTGATCGTTGGAAACAGCACATGTAGATTGCCGATTCCTTGATTGGCAATGAGCATGGCGCGCAGCTGAGTGAGGAAAATTTCAGGGTGATCCAGCGAGATGCGGATACCGCGATAGCCCAGAAACGGATTGTCCTCTTCAATCGGAAAGTAACTGAGGGCTTTGTCTCCACCGACATCGAGTGTTCTTAATGTCACTGGCTGACGCGGAAAAGCATTCAGCACCTGCCGGTAAATTTCGGTTTGCTCGACTTCGCCGGGAAAACGGTCGCGCACCATAAACGGGACTTCGGTGCGGTATAGGCCGATGCCGTCCATCATCATTGCCTGGCTCGGTACTAATTCAGCCATTAATCCGCTGTTAACAAAAATGGGGACTCTTTTGCCATCTAAGGTTTTTGCCGGATTGGAGGCTTCGCTGAGTAATTGAGTGGTGAGTGCTTTTTCTTCGGTAGCCAGACGTTCAAATTCAACCCGAATGGCATAGCTTGGCTGCAAGTAGACGCGACCCGAATAACCATCGACGATGAGACTCTTGCCATCGACTTTTTTAAGTGGGAAATCGCTAGCACCCATGACGGTGGGGATGCCAATCGCGCGTGCCAGAATTGCCGCATGTGAGGAATTGGTGCCGGTGGTGCAAACCAGTCCAGCGATTCGTTCGATGGGCAGTTCAGCCAGCTGTGCGGCGGTAATTTCCTTGCCGACCAGGATGGTGTTTTCGGCTAATTCCTGGTCCTTCGATTCTTCGCTGAGGAGGTAATCCAGCAGGCGTCTCCCCAGTTCGCGGATATCGGCACCACGCTCGCGTAAATAGGCATCTTCCATTACATCGAACTGGTGGGCGTGATCCTGGATGGTTTTGCGTAGAGCGCCAGGTGCCCAGTTACCTTCGCGGATTAATTTGAGGGTGTTTTCTACCAGCGTATCGCTACCGAGCATCAGTACATACGCATCAAATAACAGCCGATCTTCGGTAGGTAGGACGTCGATCATCCGGTCTTTTATTTCGAGCATATCGTGGCGGACTTTGGTAGTCGCGAGGCGAAAAGCCTGAATTTCATCGTCGATAGATTTGGCTTCTCTGTCAGGTACAGCATTGAGGTCTGTCACTGGGAAAATGACCTGTGCATTGCCGATTCCGACGCCGGGCGCACCGGCAATTCCATCGATAAAGATATCTTTCTGTAGTGATGAGCGGCTTGTGCCCTGAAGTTCGCCAGAGAATTCTACAGAATTTATCGCGCCAGCAAGTTGTACTGCCAGAGTGACTAAAAAGGAGACATGTTCTTCATCAAACTCCCGCTCAGCACGTTGCTGGATGACCAACACACCGAGTGATCGACGCCGATGCACAATCGGAACGCCTAAAAAAGCGTGATATTTTTCCTCACCCGTTTCGGGGATGAATTTATAACTCGGATGAGTCGCTGCGTCGCTTAGATTGACGGGCTCCGCACGTTTAGTCACCTGACCGATCAATCCTTCATCGGGGTCAAGCGTTATACGTCGGATAGCGGTGGGATTGAGACCATCCGAAGCCATTAACGTCAGCCGTTTGTTGCCTGGCAGTTTCAGATAAATCGAGCAGACATCAACCTTCATTTCGGCTTTAACTCGACCGACAGTAATGGTCAGCACATCATCCAGATCAGATGCGGAATTTACGTCCTGAACAATCCGTCGTAGCGTGGTGAGCATCATGGCAGTGGAACCGTGAGCAGGGTGACTCCGGGTTTTGAGTTGTGAAAAATTTCAAAAGATTGTGAGAGTCGTGCGCTGTCAGTGAGGGTTTGATGTTTGTCCGTAAGCATCATCAGGTTTACGCTCGGTAAATAAGCGTCGGCGGTATCGGTGGTGCGCCGTTAGGGAATAGTGTGGTTGAGAATTCGCGTAATGCTCGCTGGTAAACATCGCGCTTAAAAAACACCACGTCTACGGCTGGTTGCCAGTAATCGACCCAACACCAGTTATCAAATTCGGGGTTGCCACAACTGTCAAAACAGACTTCATTTTCCTGGCATTCCATACGCAACAAGAACCACCGCTGTTTCTGACCAATGCAAAGTGGTTTCGAGTCGTGACGAATCAGATGTTTGGGGAGACGATAGCGCAGCCAGTTTCGGGTTGTGTCGATGATTTTGACGTGTTCTGGCAGTAAGCCGATTTCTTCTCGCAGCTCACGGTACATCGCGGTTTCGGGATCTTCGTTCTCGTCAATACCGCCCTGCGGAAATTGCCAGGCATCCTGACCGATTCGTTTAGCCCACAGAACCTGTCCAGCTGCATTCGTAAGAATCATGCCGACATTGGGTCTATAGCCATCCAAATCAACCACTTAAGTAATCCTGATAATATTGTTTAATACGCTCATTCTTCCACATCATAGAAAAAGGGGCAAATGCCCCCGACATGGAGATACAATTACCCATTGAGTGGATAAATAACGGGCAAACCCATGGGCTTAGCACTATTTGATTTGGATAATACCTTGCTGGAAGGTGATAGCGATCACTTGTGGGGGCAGTTTCTGGTGGAAGCGGGCATTGTCGATCGTGATGAGTATGAGCAGGCGAATGAGATTTTTTATCAGCAATATCAGGCTGGGGAACTGGATATCCACGAGTTTTGCCGGTTTGCGTTCAGACCTTTAGTTGATAACGCCGTGTCAGAACTCAAGGCGTGGCGCACCCAGTATTTTGAACAAATGATTCGTCCTATCATGCTCGAAACTGGTATGGATAAAATTGCGGAGCATCAGGATCAGGGCGATGAAATTATCATTATCACTGCAACCAATAGCTTTTTAACCAGACCGATTGCACAGGCTTTTGGCGTATCTCACCTCATCGCTACCGTGCCGGAACAGGTGGATGGTGTTTTTACCGGTGAGATTGATGGCACGCCTTGTTTTCAGGGTGGCAAAGTGATCCGGTTGAATGAATGGCTTGAAGCGCATGAAGTTGATCTGGATGAAAGTTGGTTTTATAGCGATTCCCATAACGATCTGCCGCTATTGAATGAGGTGACGACGGCGATTGCGGTTGATCCAGATGAGGAGCTACTAGCCATCGCCAATCAGCGAGATTGGGACGTGCTCTCCTTTCGCTAGCGTTGCAGCTAGTGCTCGGCTAGTTTTCAGGAGTGGTTTTCTCGAAACCGTTGCATTTTGGCTTCGTGCCCAGCTGCCCCCAGATATTCAGGTGCGATAACTTCAATCGAAGTTGGGCAGCTTGTCTTGTTCTTGCAGACGCTATCGGTCTGCATTGAGCGATAGTTATCCAGCGTAAATAATTTGCCCGGCAATATCCCAAGAATTGTCGCCTGGAAATAGGACAACCAGCGGGGAAGTCCAATGATTTTTTTGTTTTGCTGCGTATACCGCGCGGTTAGCTCTACTAGTTCTTGTAATGTGTATTCAAACGGGCCGCAGAGTTCGATTCGTGCGCCAAAGGTGTCGGGATCTTCCAGCGCATCTACCATAGATTTTACGACATCACCGACATAGACCGGCGCGAGTCGGGATTTGGCACAAGCGAGCGGGAGCGGGCCTGGTAGTAATTTTAGTACTCCGGCAAAGCGGTTCAAAAATGAATCACCTGGACCAAAAATAACTGAGGGCCGGAAGCTGGTAACTTTTAAGTCGCCTCCGCTGCTGGTATGAATCAGATTTTCACCATCGCCTTTTGAGCGTAAGTATTCGCTGGTGGCAGCAGAGCCAGCGTTCAGTGCGCTGACATGAAGCAGGCGTCTGATTTTCTGTTGCTTACAGATTTCTACCAGTTTACCTGGCAGCGCAACGTGTGTGCGGCGTAAGTTTTGATGACGGGTTTGATTGAGAATACCAACTAGGTTGATGACAGCGTCGCAACCTTTGATGCTTAAACGCAATTGCTTGAGGTTGAAAACATCGCATTCAACCAGTTCAACACCAGTCAATAATCCTAGATTACGGTAACGATGTGGCCGGCGCGATAAAACCCTGACTCGATAGCCTTCTTTGACAAGATGGGCAGTAAGGTGCGTTCCCACAAACCCCGTGCCGCCCAATATGCCTATAGTGCTTAATGACCCCATATTCCTTTCCCCACTTTATCGTCCCCACTTTATCGCCCCTACTTGGAGTCTAGCAGAAAAGTGCTAGGAAATTTCTGCCAGTTGTTTTCGAATCCATGCTTCAGCTTCAGCATTAATGTCGTCCGCTGGTCGATTTTTACTGGAAATAGTCGGCCCAATGCGAACAGTGATTGTTCCTGGATATTTAATGAACTGATGGCGTGGCCAGAACAGCCCAGCATTGTGGGCAATTGGCACTACAGGATATCCAGAGCGGCTTGCCAAAATGGCTCCGCCCGGTTTAAAACGTCTGTTAACGCTCGGGTCAACGCGTGTTCCTTCTGGAAAAATAATTACCCACAATCCGGAATCGAGGCGTTTATGACCTTGCTCAACAACTTGCTCACGAGCATTGATGCCGGCATTCCGGTCAATCGCAATCGGGCTAGACATTGCTAGACCCCAGCCAAAGAATGGAATTTTAAGCAGTTCTTTTTTGAGTACCCATACTTGTGGGGGGACGAGAAATGCCAGCGATAGCGTCTCCCAGGTGGATTGGTGGTTAGAAAGTACAACGGCCGGCCCAGCTGGCAAGTTGTCTCTGCCCTCAACCTGATAGTTAACACCGCATATTTTGTCCAGTGCCAAGGTGTTCAATTTTGACCAAGTAACAATAATGGCAAAGCGAATGCGGTGGGGAAACAGCGCAAAGATCCACAAGGTGCCGCCCCAAAGTATCGTGCTAGATGCAAAAACTAGCCAAAAAAGACAGGATCTAAGGAATGCGATAGTGATTTGAAGCTGGTTTTTCTCAGATTTCACACTAATACCCTTTAATGGTTAAGGCTTTAAGATGGCGTCCACAGCGGTGGATAGCGTATCAAATATCTTTGTGCCTGCGGGTAATCCTCCCTGCTTTTCGGTTATTTTCCCTTTGCCGGTTCGGACTAGAATAGGGATTGCTTGAACCGCATTCGCCGCTTGTAAATCTCGTAGCGAATCTCCGATAACAATAGCATTTTCTAGTGGAACACCAAGTTGCTCACTTATTTGATAATAAAGACCGGGTTTGGGCTTGCGACACAGGCATCCATCATCGGGTCCGTGTGGGCAGTAGACCAGCGCATCGATATGCCCCGCTTGCTTGTGGAGTAGTTTTTTAAATTTGGAATGCATCTGTTCGAGTGCTGGTTCGGCAAAGAGTTTTCTTGCCAGTCCAGACTGATTAGTGGCGACTCCGATTAAAAACCCTGCTTGATTGAGACGCGAGATTGCAGAGAGGCTTTTGGGAATAGGCACCCATTCATCTGCCGATTTTATGTAAGCGTCTGAATCTTTATTGATGACGCCATCACGGTCAAGTATGAGCAGTTTCTGTCCTAAACTGTGAGCTTGTTCGCCTATATTCATAAAAAGTTTTAACTAATTCACATTATATGCGGGAATTCTAATATAGAATGGAGCCCTGTAAGTAGTAATTTGTCGCGGATGATTTCATCCAAAGACTTATAAAAGTAATAACAACGGCTACGGCAAGGAAGCTTGAGAGGATAATCTTTTCACGCTCTAAAGATAAAAGGTTAAGGGGAGTAAAACATGATTTCGGAAATACACAATACTTTCAAGAGAAAGTACGGTTTTGTAGTACTGGCTATATCTGTATTAGCAATATCTAATATTGCTTTGGCTAAAGGTGAAGTGACAGAAGCTTTAATCTCTTCAGCGCCTGCAATTCCAGTTTCATACATGCAGGATGGAACACTTTATAGGTGGGGTGCTGGGCAGAACATTATTTTGGATGGATTTACCTATCAGAATCAAGAATTCATTTACGATACTTCGGTGGTTGATCGCGTTGAAATTCAGCGTGTTGATAATAAAAATGCCAGTGGCGTTCGTTGTAGTTTGTTTGCTGAGACTGTCAATTTTGAGTTTTTGTATGCGCCAAGCTATCCCGGGAACACCGCAGAGGGTTTTTGTGATGTGAGTAAATTGATCTCTGACAACATTGTGAATGTTAATCCTCTCGATGTTTTCGCCAATACTAGCTCTCGTCCTGAAACGAGCAATAATATAGAACGTGTCGATTTTATTACTAATAATGGGATTTCCACTGGGCTGAGTCCTGCTCAGTTGACGGTGTCAGGAGTGACTGTCGTCGAAAAAGCGGGGAATAACGGCGTTAAAGTTGCGGCGATAACTTCTTTAGGCAGTAACGGGTTGCCCGATGCTTACGGTTCTCTGGTTCGTGTCGATCGATCATTTGACAATGCTAGTGATGGCCTTATTCGTTATGGCGTAACCGAAATTGATTTGCCTTTTCATTATCTGACGAACTCGAATGGTGAAACTCCGGGTAATGTTGTTTTTCGTTCGTCTGCCCGTGAGGCGATGGGTATCGCTTTTATCAGTCAGCAAGACCTGGGTTTAGCGACAGGTCAAACTTATTATGGGTTTTCCGTATTTGCAACGGATGTCGATGACGCTATCCATCAGCTCACTGACCCCGCTAGTTTTCCACTTGATACTCACCCCGAAAACTTGGGGCCTGGTGATGCAGATTTTTCTGCGGCTTCTGCATTTTTAGCAGGGAATAGTGCCCCTATTGCGAATGATGATTCGGCAACTACATTGCTTGGTCAGCCTGTGACTATTGATATTTTAGCCAATGATAATGATCCAGATGGCGATACACTCATCATTACCATAGTTACTCCGCCTCAGAACGGCAGTGTCACTATCGTTAACAATCAGCTGGTGTTTACACCCGATGCGGGTTTTACCGGTAGCGATTCAATTACTTATCAAATTGATGATGGCAACGGTGGTCGAGACACGGCGACTGTGGTTATTAGTGTCGGTCCTGGAAACGCTCTTCCCGTTGCCAATGATGATATCGCTGCAACCGGTGCGGCCGCACCAGTAAGCATAGCGGTCTTAGATAATGACAGCGATCCAGATGGGGATGCTTTGTCTATAACGCCACTATCTCAGCCTGCAAACGGTTCTGTAGTTCTTAGCGGTGATTCGTTTACCTATACACCTGAGGCTGGTTTTAGCGGTACGGATTCTTTTCAATATCAAATTAGCGATGGCCAGGGTGGGACCGATACCGCTACGGTTATTGTGAGTGTGACTGCCGTGTTATCGGGTGCCTCGGGTCGAATTGAAACCGGATTAGATGGGCATGGTGCAGGTAGTTTTGATATTA
>CAZUAW010000068.1:5006-9063 GCA_964618535.1 uncultured Thiotrichales bacterium | reverse complement strand
TAATAACCGTGCGAATGGATAAGTTAACAACCAAATTTCAACTTGCCTTGCAAGAGGCGCAGTCTCTGGCGCTCGGTCGTGAGCATCAGATGATTGAGCCTGCACATTTACTTACCGCTTTGCTGGATCAAGATGGTGGCACGGTCAGGCCAATGCTGAGCAAGGCCGGTTTGAATGTGAATCAACTTTCTTCGCAGCTTGCCGAGGCGCTAGATCGTCAAGCGCAGGTGCAAGGCATGCCAGGTGATGTGCATATTTCTCGTGATCTTGATCGGCTACTGAACCAGACGGACAAAATCTCTCAGGAACATAAAGATGACTACATTTCATCGGAGTTGTTTGTGCTTGCCTGCCTCGATGATAAAGGGGTAATTGGCGATGCGCTGCGTAAATCCGGTGCAAATAAAGATGCGATTGAAAAGGCGATAGATGAGCTTCGCGGTGGAGAGACGGTGAACGATCCCAACGCTGAGGAACAACGTCAGGCGCTGGAAAAATACACCATTGATCTCACTGAGCGTGCCGAGCAAGGCAAGCTTGACCCTGTGATTGGTCGCGATGATGAGATCCGTCGTGCGATTCAGGTGTTGCAGCGTCGCACTAAAAACAATCCGGTTTTTATTGGTGAGCCAGGTGTGGGTAAAACCGCAATTGTCGAAGGTCTGGCGCAGCGCATTGTCAATGGCGAGGTCCCTGAGGGCATACGCGGTAAGCGGCTTCTTTCTCTGGACATGGGTTCGTTAATTGCGGGTGCAAAGTTTCGCGGCGAGTTTGAGGAACGCTTAAAAGCGGTGCTCAATGATCTCTCTAAGCAGGAAGGCCAGGTGATTTTATTCATCGACGAGCTGCATACCATGGTTGGCGCTGGCAAGGCCGAAGGCGCGATGGACGCTGGCAATATGCTCAAGCCAGCCTTGGCGCGCGGCGAGCTGCATTGCCTGGGTGCAACCACGCTGGATGAGTATCGTCAATACATCGAAAAAGATGCGGCGCTGGAGCGGCGCTTTCAGAAAATCGTTGTGGATGAGCCTTCGGTTGAAGACACCATCGGGATTTTGCGTGGCCTTAAAGAGCGCTATGAGGTGCATCACGGCGTCGATATTACTGACCCGGCAATTATCGCTGCGGCAACTTTATCGCATCGCTATATTTCTGATCGGCAGTTGCCCGATAAGGCGATTGACCTAATTGACGAAGCCGCATCGCGCATCCGTATGGAAATTGATTCCAAACCGGAGGTTATGGACAAACTGGATCGCCGCATTATTCAGCTAAAAATCGAGCGCGAGGCTTTGCGCAAGGAAGAGGACGAAGCATCGATCAAGCGTCTGGCTGACCTTGAAGAACTGATTACTGAACGCGAAGCTGAATACAATGAATTTGATATCGTCTGGAAGGCCGAAAAAGCCGTGGTAGAAGGTTCTGCGCACATCCGTGAAGAACTGGAGCGCGCCCGGCTTGAGCTGGAAACGGCGCAACGGGCTGGTGATCTGGCGAGAATGTCCGAGCTGCAATATGGCAAAATTCCTGAGCTGGATAAACAACTGGCGGCTGCGGCAGATGCCGAAGGCAAGGAAACCACGCTGCTGCGTAATAATGTTACCGAAGAGGAGATTGCCGAAGTCGTCGCGCATTGGACTGGCATCCCAGTGTCTAAAATGCTCGAAGGTGATGTCGATAAATTGCTACAAATGGATTCGCTGATCAAGGAACGAGTGATTGGTCAAAATGAAGCCGTCACGGCGGTTTCCAACGCCATTCGCCGTTCACGTGCCGGGCTGTCTGATCCCAATCGACCCAATGGCTCGTTTTTGTTTCTCGGCCCGACCGGTGTGGGTAAGACAGAACTCACCAAGGCTTTGGCAGAATTTTTGTTTGATACCGAAGAAGCACTGGTACGCATTGATATGTCCGAGTTTATGGAGAAGCATTCCGTGGCTCGCTTGATCGGCGCACCTCCCGGCTATGTTGGCTATGAGGAAGGCGGTTATCTGACCGAGGCGGTGCGGCGCAAACCCTATTCCGTAATTCTGCTGGACGAGGTGGAAAAAGCCCATGCAGATGTCTTCAACGTGCTATTGCAGGTGCTCGACGATGGGCGGCTCACCGATGGCCAGGGGCGCACGGTGGATTTCCGTAATACCGTCATTGTCATGACGTCGAATCTTGGCTCTGATTTAATTCAGACGATGGCGGGGGAATCTCAATACGATGAGATGAAGGCAGCGGTAATGGAAGTCGTTGGCGGACATTTTCGACCTGAGTTCATTAACCGAATTGATGAAACGGTGGTATTCCATCCACTTGGTCAGGATGAGATCAAACAGATTGCTAAAATTCAGCTGGAATATTTGAATAGTCGTTTGGCTGAACGCGACCTGTCGATTGAGTTTTCCGAAGCAGCTTTATCCAAAATTGCTGATGCAGGATTTGATCCAGTCTACGGTGCGCGACCACTCAAGCGCGCCATTCAGGCAGAAATTGAGAATCCGTTGGCGCAGTCGATTCTTTCTGGAGAGTTCTTACCAGGCAGCACCATTCAGGTCGATGTAGAGGGAGACGCGCTGAGCTTCAGCGCGAGCTAACCGTGACGCGGCGAATTCAAATCCCCGAATCGGAGATCGAATTTGCCGCGATCCGTGCTCAGGGTGCTGGCGGGCAAAACGTTAACAAAGTGTCGTCCGCTATCCACTTGCGCTTTGACATTGCCGCATCATCCTTGCCGCTGCGAATCAAGCAACAACTACTCAGCCAGCGCGATCACCGCATCACCAAAGAGGGCGTGATTGTCATCAAAGCGCAAACTCATCGCACTCAGGAAAAAAATCGTCAGGATGCATTGGATCGGCTGCATCAATTTATTGAGCAGGCCAGTATCGTGCAGAAAAAACGCATCGCCACCAAACCCACCAAAGGCTCAAAACAAAGACGCCTCAATCAGAAGGTTAACCGAGGAAATTTAAAACGTCTGCGTGGCCGCATAAACAACGATGATTGATCAATGAATCTGAAACAAATCCCTGCGTTAATGTGCTCAACTTATTGTTTGGCGTGAATACAAACGAAGCGTTATCACCTCAAACAAGGACATACATCACACTTTCACGTCAATAATAAGGGGATCCCCTATTGAAAAACACAACAGAGCTCTCTAATATAAGTAAATAATAATATTAAATTCAAGGAACATGGATGAATGAAACAAGCTCATCGGATTGCAACTGCTTGTTCTGAAATATAGCTTATTTCAGAACACTGGAGCATCCACTTACTCATCCAAACCTTTAGTGAACGATCATGAACATTGAAAAAACCAGTTTCTCCGCCAAAATAGACATCTTCATGGGCCTAGGATGCCTGGCAATCGTCCTCTATCTCATATAAACCCTAAATTAAGGGGAATCCCTGATAGATTGTGATGCCGAGCTCACTATGATTAGTAGGCTGGGCACGGGGATCATCCCTACCCACTTTTCATTACGTTCCTCTCACGTAGTCGAAAACCACGGAAGAAACACGGACGGCAAGTCTGGAAGATGAGCCTCGCCACGGAAGGTGAATGGAATCACTCTTGCAATCACATACCCAGCGGAATACATCAATACACCCACAGTTGCTGGTTACCTGTTCTTCAACATTAACGGCTAGATAAAACATCTGCTGTTGTTTTTATTCCTTTAGCAATTTTCTGGGTGCAATCGCATTCATTTACCGCCAAAACCCGCGTTCAGTGAAGCATTGCAAGAATACGTTGAGGCTCATTCCCCAAACTTATAAGGCGCTGTAAACTGGTGCCTGGGAATTGCACCGGATCAAAACTTGAAACAGGAACAATTTGTCGCCAGACGAGCCGCGCACTGGGAGGCGTTGGAACGTTTTCTGGGCGCGCACAGCAACAAAGGTGGAGACAGTCGCGCTGCTGATTTCGATTTTCCGCATGTTTATCGGCAGGTCTGCCATGATTTGGCATTGGCGCGATCAAGGATGTATAGCCAGCCATTAATTAATCGACTCAATGAGCTTGTGATTCAGGGACATCAGCGCTTGTACCGGCGCA
>CAZUAW010000068.1:0-4906 GCA_964618535.1 uncultured Thiotrichales bacterium | reverse complement strand
GGCCGTGAAAGAGCTGCCCAAAGCGATATTTTTATGTTTGGATTTTATATCCGTAACAATACGGGAATTGGGTTTCGCACTTTTGCCGGAGGCTTGTTTTTTGGCCTTGGGAGTATTTTCTTTTTGCTCTTTAACGGTATATCAATCGGCTCTATCGCCGGACACCTCACTCACGTTGGATATAACGACACCTTTTGGGGGTTTGTTTCTGGTCATAGCTCAATGGAGCTGACAGCAATTATTTTATCCGGTGCAGCTGGTTTAAAGCTGGGAATGGCGCTAGTAAAACCTGGACGAAAAAGCCGTTCTCTCGCGTTACGGGACAATGCATCTATCGCGATCCGCATCGTTTATGGCGCGGCGACGATGTTTATCATTGCTGCATTTATCGAGGCATTTTGGTCATCCAAAGCAGCGTTACCGCTGGGGCTGAAAGTAGCCGTTGGAATTCTCCTCTGGATTTTAATGCTGGTCTATTTTCTTCGCCAAGGTTCGAGCCAAACTCGATAACGCATGGAACCCGATCATGAAACTTGAGAGCGTCACCGTTGAAATCAGGCCGCGCAACCCTTGGGAAGCGATGGATCTGGGGATTCTGTTAGTTCGAGAGTTCAGGCAACAGATCATCCCTGTGTGGATCATCATTACGGCGCTAACATTTGGCTTATTACACCTTTTGACCGGTGGGAGTTTGGCGCTATCCATGTTCCTGTTTTGGTGGTTAAAACCCGCTTATGACCGAATTTTATTACGCATATTTTCACGCGCTGTATTTGGTACGCAAACAACCACGATAGAATCACTTCGCAGCATCCGAGAGATTTTTTCAACGGGCCTGTGGATTAACCTCACCTTGCTGCGATTTAATCCTTCACGCAGCTTCCACCTGCCCATCTGGATGCTTGAAGGCTTACGCGGTGAGTCGCGCGTCAAAAGAATTCGCTTATTGGCTGCAAATATTCGTTTCTACCCCATGTGGTTAACCGCTAGCTGCCAACTGATGGAATTTGTATTGCAAGTTGCGCCGTTGCTTTTATTGGCGCTACTGATGCCAGAAGGTATTGGCTCAGATTTAATTTCTACCGTAATGTTTGGTGAAGAGCTACCAAACTGGATTGAATTTTTCACCAGTCTTTTCTTTTATCTCTCGATAGTGATTGTCGAACCGATTTATGTCGCATCTGGCTTTATGCTGTACATAGACCGACGCACCAAACTCGAAGGCTGGGATATTGAACTGGCGTTTCGGCGCATAGCAACAAGACTTGAATCACCGCAAAAACCTTCACCATTAGCATCAACTCTTTTAGCCGCATTAATTACTGGCGCTGCGCTACCAGGGAGCGTTTCCGACCTGCAAGCAGCCCCTTCGATTGAAGAATCCAGACAAGTCATTAACGATGTACTCAATGCTGAAGATTTAAACCGCAGTAAAAAATACACCAAGTGGGTACCCAATTGGGAAGACGAAGAGGATTTTGATGAAACCAACTTTCTCGCCCAACTCAAACAGTTGATCGACTATATTGCGCAGTTGTTTAGAGGCGCAATATGGGTAGCCGTTTCGCTGATTATTATCCTGTTAATTATTTATCATAAAAAATGGTTGGATATCCTGGGGAAAATAAAACCAAGGCCCAAAAAGAAACACCCTATCGAACAACTTTTTGGGCTTGACCTGACACCTGAATCATTTCCTGACGACATTCCAAAATCAGCACAAAATCTGGTGAACGCGGGTGAGCTACGTGCGGCGCTCAGCCTCCTTTATCGAGCAAGCCTTTTAAACTTGCTCAATAAAGATGAATTAAATTTACGCAGTAGCGATACCGAAGGTGATGTACTGGCTCTGGCAAAAAATCGTATCTCCAAAGCCCGCAGCCAATACCTTGAAACGCTCACAACACTATGGAAAAACACCGCCTACGGACACCATCAGCCTGATCAGGTAGCCGCCATTTCTCTTTGCCAACAGTGGCATCAGCATTTTGGAACTGTCAATTGAGCCGCCGACAAAGACTCATCGCACTACTCGTCACGCTCGGGCTACTGCTACTTGGCTGGTGGTTCCTTGAGAATTTTAAAATGGAGCAAGCTGAAATACCGCTACCGCCAAAAGGGGAAGCAAAATATAACAACCTGTTTGCCGCTGAGCGTTACTTGCAAAGCCTGCGTATTCCAACCGACAGCACCACCCTGCCAAAACTACTCAGCTCAATGCCAGCAACAAGCGCCGTGGTTTTAATTGATAGCAATCGCTTTAGTAATGAAATTAATGCTACCCAGATGTTACTTAACTGGGTTCATGCAGGCGGGCATTTAATCCTTCGCCCCGGATACCGACCCAGCACCGATGAAAACAACGCACTTCAGGATGAGCTTCTCGATTCGTTAAATATTTCAGTTAAAGTGATTCATGAGCCGTTATCTGATCAGCTACTTGAATTAAATTTTAATACCGACACTAAACCGCAAAAACTATTTATTGAATCCTATAGCTATACTCATTTAAATGGGGAATTAAAAACTGACTTAATCGCGAAAGATGCTAATGGTATTCATTTAATTCAGCGAAATATCGATCTAGGCATGATCACAGTCTTAACCGACTTACAGTTTCTCGGTAATCATCAAATTGGCACAGAGCACCATGCGCTGACCTTGTGGCATTTAGTCAACCAACATCAAAAACCGACCAAAGTCTGGTTAATTTATAGCGAGAAGGCAGAACCACTCGGCTCTATTTTGTGGAAACAATTTAGGCCACTGATCATCATTTCTTCCATATTGGGTTTATTGTGGCTATTCGCATCAGCACAAAGATTTGGCCCAATGATAAAGCCTATGGATGCAGCTACCCGCAGCATACTCGAACATATTGACGCTAACGGCATGCACTACTGGCGCAACGGTAAAGCAACAAAACTGCTGGCACGTAGGAGAGCATCATTTAATAGTAAAATGAATCGTTATCACCCTGCCTGGAAGTCACTCCCAGAGCAGCAGAAAATCCTGCATTTAATGAAAATGACTCAATGGTCAGAAACAGAAATACTCCGAACATTAAATAGCCAGCAAGTCAAAAAAAGAGAAGAATTTACACATTTAGTACGTCAAATAGAATTACTGGAAAAAATGATATGAACGACAATCAAAAACCCACCTTAAGCCATCTTAAACATGCAAGCCTGATCACCCGAAGCTTAGCGCAGGAGATCAGCAAGTCCGTCATAGGGCAGCATCAGGTTATTGATGAGATTTTAATTGCCATGCTAGCCGGTGGACATGTATTGATTGAAGGTGTTCCCGGACTGGGTAAAACGCTCATCGTTCAAGCGCTGGCAAAAACCTTTGGCGGCAGTTTTTCAAGAATTCAATTTACCCCCGACCTAATGCCTTCAGATGTTACCGGTCACATGATTTATGACTTAAAGAATGAGTCGTTTAATTTACACAAGGGCCCAATATTTACCCACATGTTACTTGCAGATGAAATTAATCGCGCACCGGCAAAAACACAATCAGCGCTGCTGGAAGTGATGCAAGAACAGCAAGTCACCATAGAAGGGGAACGAATTCCCGTACCTCAACCTTTTATGACGCTTGCAACGCAAAACCCTTTGGAACAAGAAGGCACCTACCCACTTCCAGAGGCGCAACTGGATCGTTTTTTATTCAAAATACTTATTGAATACCCAAATCAGAAAGATGAAGAAAAAATGGTCTCTGCAATGACCACCGGACGCGTGGGAGACACGTTATCTGTAGAACAAATAAAAAGGCTCATTAATCCAGATAGCGTGAGTAAGCTACGCCAGGTAGCCGCCAATATTCAGGTTGACCCAGCAGTGATTCAGTATGCCGTGAATATAGTACGCACTACCCGCGAATGGCCTGGCATTATGATCGGAGCCGGGCCACGTGGCGGACTCGCTATTATTAGAGCAGCCAAAGCGGCTGCTTTGTTAGCAGGCAAAGACTTTGTCACTCCAGATGATATTAAAAAAATAGCGCCCGCTGCATTACGCCATCGCATCACACTGGCACCAGAACTAGAAATAGAAGGGCAATCAATTGAAAATATTTTAAGTCAGCTGCTAGATAGTGTCGCTGCGCCTCGGCAGTGATTGTAGGTGCAGAAAATTCCTATGTTTATAAACCACAGTCAATCAACTTCTTTATTGCTAAAGACTAACTCGATGACCTTTGTATTGTGATTTTCTGGACTGAACATAAACTACATACACGAACTTGTCTTTGGGGTTTTCGCAAAAGTAAATAGTATCTCCTTTGTAGATAATCCTTGAAAAAAGTGGGTTTGATTCCAATAACGAGCCGCATAGCGGGTTATCAACCAGCATTGATTCAACCGTATCGACCAAATCATCAACAATTTCAATAGCCAGATCAACGTTAAATTTTTCGGCAATATAATGCCTAATTTCATCCAGATCTTGTTCAGACTTTGGCGTCCATTTGATTTGAGTCATTCAGCGTATTTAGACCTTAATACTTGCTCTTTCGCTTTTAGGCGCTGCTTTAACTCGCTGCTCAATACGCCCTCGCCCCGTAATGCTTGCGCATACCCGATAGCAAGATTCTTATGCAAATCAACTTGTTCGCGGAGTTGCTCTAACTCATCAACTGGCACCATTGCTACGCTGCTACCATTTTTATGTGTGATTTGCAGGCTCTCACCTGACACAACCGCATCAAATGTTTCAAATAAGGAGTTACGTAATTCAGTAATAGATTTTGTATTCATCTGGATAACCTCAACCCCAAGCGTACACCCAGCTGTACATCAGCGCAATTCAGCAAACAAAAATAATGAATAATCGAGCGGCGGTATTCTTATACTAAATCGAGTTTATTTTTACGATACAATCACAGATACTGGCGCTGC
>CAZUAW010000067.1:6246-9072 GCA_964618535.1 uncultured Thiotrichales bacterium | reverse complement strand
GGAATCAATAGATAAGCGAGAACTCGTGTAATTCATGAAATATTCGGGCTAGACATTCAGATCAATGAAAAATGGCTTGACCTTTTCATTGACTTTGGAGGTGATATTTCAACTTAATACTTCCCTGATCTAGTAACCAGAGACAGAAGCTTTACACGGCTATAACAACATGTTTTTTCGAAACTTAATGGCGCTTTGACTCAACCGCACTATCATAAGTATAAACACCGGCATCCAGCATTTTGAGCGTATATCTATCTGTATTTTTCTTTCGGGTAGATTTCGCAGCTTGCTGACTAATCGGTGTGCGTTGATGGTTCTTCAAATACTTTTGAAATACTGCATGTTGAATATCGACTGCATCTTTTAGCGCCCAACTTTTCTCATCTAGACCGACTGCAATAATTTGTATCAACGCGGATTCAATCGCATCGATCACGCACATTTGCACCGGTTCGTTATATGAATAGCCAGCTTCTAGCTCCAACAACTCTTTAAAACGGACAAAGCTAAACACCTGGCTGTTTATTTTTCGAGAGAAAATAGATTTGGTAGTACTGGCGCTGTGCATGATTTTTCCGGATTGAATATCTACCAACCGTAAATTCACCGTTACTTGATCCTCACGATACTGAGTTGACGCACCTATACCCAAATACTGAGCACCTGCCCCGCCGGTTCGGGTATTACTATCGTAAGCAACAATACCGCCTTCGATAATCAAGGGAGCTGATAGTAACGATGACGTAGACTTTCCACCCAGCTGCTGAGTTCTGATTTTTCGCTCAGTCAAAACATTATTCAAGCCTTGGCGTTCAAGCGGAATAAACCATCCTGAATCTATCAACGCCTTAACCAGAAAAGCACTTGCGCCTTGAGTGACAACCGTAGAGAAGCTGTTGGAAGGAGAAGGCTTAAATTGCCCTGTCATATCTCGAAAACTATACACGCCAACCAATATCTTACCAGCGGGTTCTGGCAACTTTAGCAGCGCCTCACCTGATTGAGTAATTGGCGTAATTTCAGCCGGAGTGATCACTCTTGCGGGTTCTGGCGGCGGTTTGATCGCCGCACAACCTGAAGCCACAGAAAGCATTGCTAGTGTTGTTATTATTTTTAGTTTATTCATTGCAGTCGCTTTTAATTATTAGTCTGAGCAAACTATGGAGTTTGATCGAGTTCGAAAATAGTTTCTTCACCAGTGAGTTTTTCCAGAGTAGTTATTCGCAACGAATCACCACCTAAATCCTCTACTGTAATCACAAAATCTTCAGTAGTTACCGTACCTGGCACCAGCTCGCCACCGCTACCTACTATCGGTCTAGCAACAGCACTGGCGACCTGGCTGAGCACCAGCCGCTGGATTCGATCATTAAATTCTTCCAGTTCAGTTTTTGATAAACGGGAAGAGCCATCCGGGTCGTCATGATCGTTTTGGCCGTTAGCAATATTAAAAAGATGATTGCTATTTAGAGCATTTCCACCAAAGGATGGATTGATTGGCGTATATACCAATTCACTAGCGTAAGCAGCAGATGCAGAAAACAATAATAGCATCCACGTCGCGGAATATAATTTACGAAACATAGGTGTACCCCCGTTTATATTTTTTATCTTACCAACACTTTCAATCTAACCTATCAAAATACTGGCTATTTCTTAGAGCTACTAATGAGTTTTTTCATCACGGCAGCGCGTTTATTTTTATCTATTTTCTTTATCTTAGAATAAATCTCCCCAACCAACGACCGTACAGCTACCTCAGGAAGAGTACGGCGCGAACGTTTAAGTTTTTTTATTATCACACCATCATATTCGAACAACATATCTCTTGAAGCTGTCGTCGAAAAAACTTCCGAAATCACAAGATTCGAATTTATTGGTTGATTATCGAGATACCACAAAACGGCTAATTGCTGCTCAATTCTTTTTGCATCACCAGAGTTGGCCTGGTTAACAATCACACCATGCAGCTGCCCTGCGTGGATGTCATTGGCGAGCGTAGCGACCAGCACAACCGACATCACCCACCCAAATAACTTAAATAAATGCACTTTGCGCAATTTTGGTCGCTTCGGATCGATTGTTAACATTCAGTTTTTTGTAAATGTTGTAAACGTGGGTTTTAACCGTATGAAAACTAAGATTCATTTCTTCTGCAATATCATTATTGGTTTTTCCTAACGATAATGTTTTTAGAATCTCACGCTCTTTTTTACTCAGAGAGCTAAGTTCGATTGCAGTATGTCCCGACTCAAGCTTCACTCGATCCATTAATATATCTGTAATAACACGTGGAAAAAATAATTCTCCCTGATTTAAAGCAAGCATTCCTTTTTTGATAATATCAGCGCTCTCGTCTTGTTGGAACATTCCATTGACACCTTGAATACATAAAAATTTGGATAACTGAGAAATATCTTCGACATTGTAGATAGCAATAATACTTTCTGGGTGCGACGATGAAAGATCTGAAATCTCACAAACATCTGCAATCGCCATATCTATCATCACCAAACGCGTCGGTGAAACCAAGCGATACTGTTGAATTGCGGTAATTAATTCAACATCATATAAGCTTTCCAAATTCTTACGGAATCTCTCGCCATTCATCCATTCGGAAGAAATGACTGTCAGTTCAATTTTATTGTAGTTCGGATCACCCATATTACTCACCTGCCTTTTTATTTTTATTGCTTGTTTTAGTTTTATTGAGCAGTGGATTATTTGTGGTTTCCACTTATTAGCCATGCCTGTTAATGACCAAGCTATACGGTAGGACTTAAAGTAATGGGGATGGTTCAACAAAAACCGGTTGTAATCAAT
>CAZUAW010000067.1:0-6146 GCA_964618535.1 uncultured Thiotrichales bacterium | reverse complement strand
GACTAGACCCAGCGTAGGAATCCGGCTCCTAGCAGTAGCAAAAGCACACCGGATACCATGAATAGAATATCTGAAAGCTTGCGCTTCATAGGCCGAATTGCGTATGCAACCCAGGCGAGAATCAGCGACATCGCAAAAAAAACAAATAAAATTCTCATATGCTTGTCACTATTGATTCGCCCTGGTAATTAATACTGCGGCCTATCTGCCAGCGTTTTGAAGCGCTGCGATACGCTCTTCTAATGGAGGATGGGTAGTAAAAAGCTTTTTGATACTACCGCCGCCATTAATACCAAAAGCAGCCATTTCAGCGGGTATTTCTGCTGGCTCATGGGCTGATTTTAAACGTTGTAATGCTGCAATCATTTTTTCTCTACCCGCTAAGCTGGAACCACCGGCGTCAGCGCGATACTCACGCCAGCGAGAAAACCACATCACAATAATACTCGCGAGGAAAGACAATACGACTTGCGCGACCATTTGAGATATAAAATACCCCATGCCGTGACCGCTTTCATTTTTAAATACCACCCGATCAACGAAGCGTCCAATGACCATGGAGAAAAAGAACACAAACGTATTCACGACACCCTGAATCAGCGTCATTGTTACCATATCACCATTCGCAACATGACTGACTTCGTGCGCCAGTACTGCTTCGACCTCATCCTGCTCCATGCTACTCATTAAGCCGGTACTCACTGCAACCAGAGCAGCATTTTTATTCCAGCCAGTGGCAAAAGCATTCATATCGGGAGAATCAAACACCCCCACTTCGGGCATGCCGATTTTTGCACGGCGCGCCTGATCCTTCACAGTCGCTACCAGCCAACGCTCAGTATCATTAGAAGGATGCTCGATGATTTGTACACCCATTGAGCGTTTTGCCATGGTTTTTGACATAAACAGTGAAATCAAAGACCCTGCAAAACCAAAGATTGCGGCCATCAATAGCATTCGCCCGTTACCGCCGAGCTGAATACCAAAAACCGAGGTAAGGATGTACATCACCACGGACAAAATCACCATCACAGCCATATTTGTCGCTAGAAACAACGCTATTCTTTTCATGAGTCCCTCAGAATTATTTAAACAAAGTTGGGTTTAGCCTAGCATCAATATTAGGGCGAATTGTAGTGAAATCAAGGGAAGCTAGAATTTTTACTCTGAGCATTGTGCTTCTTTGCATGTCCATAAGGTGCCTCCACCCAACCACTTAGACCGGTTGAGAAGAGAATGTTGCGCTCAAACCCCAGCACGAGGCATTAGAAACCCAGGCAACGGTTTGAACGTGTCCAGCTTTTTCACAATCTGCTCAAAATTTCTACGCAGACGCAGGTCTTTGCGTAAAGCGGGTGCAAAGCCCTTCTCTACGCCCTGCTGCGGTTTCTGATGCTCAATGTGATGCGCTAATTCTGGCATGGTAGCCACTTGGAACCGTTCTGGTTCTGCGGCAAGAAAGCGGCAGACAGCCGACAATCTGGCAGCATTGATGGTGTTGATACGACCACGGGGCGGCGTAACTTGTTGGAGATAAAACTGCTCAAACGAATGCGTCACAATCACCGCATCGCTGACACCGGAACGTTGTGCTTGATCAAGATATGCTGTGATTTCAGCCGCCGATAACGCCGTAATCTGCAAATGACGATACCCTTTGCCATTCCGAATATTGCTAATGGGTAGCTCCCAGGTGCCTGATTCAGACTGATACAAGGAGCTGGCCGACTGTGGATCCGACAATTGGCACTCATTATTGCTGCGATAACAGGGATTGTAGTTACTGCTGATTTTCAAACCCACATCAGCCATTGCCGCGTGCGTCGCATCGTTGGCGGCGAAATGTCCGGCTCGAAAGGCAACAATCTCGCCCCTTGGCACACTCGCTTGTGTGAGTAAATCAATCCCTTCTGCAAGTAAATCTCTCTGTTCATCTTGCGAGTACTCGTGCATCCGGTCTGGCGCGGGCTCTAGGCCTCTGGATTTCCAGTCAGCCACGCGTTGGCGCGGATGCGCATGCAATTGAACATCGTGCCCGCGCGCAAGAATATTGCCGCACACCTCCTGCAAACCATAACGACCAAAGCTATGCGAGCCGAAGGGATCAACAAAGAAACACCCCTTCAAACCGCTGGCTTCGAGCGTATTCATAATGAGTGGAATTCCCAGCTCATTGGGAGAATTTTCAAAACGACCCCAGACACGCGTATCGTATCCCGCTGCGGGAATCAGATCGCCATGCTTGTCGAGACGCTCTTCGCGGCATTCTGTATCAATAGTGATGTAAACACGCATCGCTCAGGACTCACTGACTCGTGTGCTCGACATTGTGCCGAATGAGGACGATTTATCAATCACCGAATGATAAACCTTACGATAGCGGCGCATTCCCACACCCCAATTACGCTGCTCCTCGACATACTGACGCGCATTGAGGCGAACCTGCTCCCACGCTCCTCGCGATTCCATCACCTTTTCGATACAGAGTGCCAGATGACGGGGATCATCCGCCTTGAAAAGCCAGCCAGTCTTGCCATCCTCAATCAGTTCGCGATGACCGCCAATATCCGATGCCACCACCAAACGCCCTTGCGCCATCGCTTCCAAAGGTTTTAACGGTGTTACCAGCTCCGTTAAACGCATCGACAACCGAGGATAGACAAACAAATCTACCAGACTGTAGTAACGATCGACTTCGCTGTAAGGCACCCGCCCGGTCATGATCACATGCTCGCCAAGATTGGTTTTATCAATTTGTCGACGCAGGTTTTCGTCCTGCTCACCACCACCAACCAGCAAAACTTTAACCTCAGGATGATTGCGCAAGATCATGGGCAGCGCCTTAAGTAACAATGACAGCCCCTCGAAAGAAAAGAATGAGCCGATAAACCCAAGCACCTTTGCATGCCCAAGCCCCAGCTCATCAATCAGCCGAACATCCTTCACAGGGTTGACCTTAAATTTATCCAGATCGATAGCATTTGGAATGATCGTGACCTTGTCTGCAGCAATCCCACGCGACACGATATCCGTCTTTAAACCTTCGCAGATAGTAGTAATCGCATCTGCTTTACGAAACACATGCGTTTCCAATGCATGGCTGAGTTTATAGCGAAGCCCACCTTCCTTACTGGTACCCTGATCCACCGAAGCATCTTCCCAGAACGCACGACATTCATAAACAACTGGCAAGCCAAACTGCTTGCCCACTCTCAGCGCAGCCATCCCAGTTAATGCGGGAGAATGTGCGTGTAAAACATCGGGCTTTTCTTTTTTTACTACCTCAGCCAACCGCTTTGCCAAACCGTTAATGATTGCTATTTGATTCATTACAGGCGCGCGCGCAATCAATCCCGTGGCGACTCTGGTTCGATAAAACGGCAAGCCATCTACCACCTGCTGCATATCACCCGTCCATTCGTGTTTTGCGCTGGTCAAATGGGCGGTATGCCAACCCTGCTGGCGCTGGCGCTCTAAGATGGATTGGGTTCGAAAAGAATACCCGCACTGCATTGGGATAGAAATATTTAAAACATGAAGAATTCGCATGACCTACCTGATTTTCGAATAAAACTGTCGCAACGAAATAGAGCAAAAAAAGTGTATTTAGTTCACCGAATATTTAGCATGTTAGGAACAACCCGAGAATAGACCAAAAAGGCTCAAAATAAGAATGAACTAATATTGCCAATTTTTAGACAAAGGAATACGTAGACAATATCCGCTAGAGACACTACTCTTTGAAGGATAGAAGCAGCAAATCGAGACAAGGAGAGAAATCTCCGTTTTGATGCGCCAAGCACAATTCAGAATTCAGAAGTCTTCATTAGAGATCATTTCTAATAAGCCATTTTGATCGTAAACTCAGGAGCAATCATGGCAATCGAACATGCCGAAGCAGGTTACCCGCGCGCCAAAAAAAAAGTGCGCCACGGGAAGCTTGATATTTTCTCGACCCATTGGCGATTAGGCCGCATCCGTTATATTGGATATACCTTTGGGTTTGCCGTTCTAGCGGCTGTTTTATCTTTTATTTCCAGCAAATTGGTGCTGGCACTACCGGCTGCAATTGCTGGGTATTTTATTGGTTTTTCTGCGATAGTCATTTATGGTGGACTGCTGCTAATTACCATCATGCTTACCATTAAACGCAGCCACGATTTTGACACCAGTGGCTGGTTGAGCCTGCTGCTGTTAATCCCGCTTGGCATGTTGGTTTTCTGGTTAATTCCCGGCACCGACAGCGTTAATCGATTTGGTCGAGATTTACCGCCAAACAGCTTTTGGGAAAAGCTACTGGCTGCGGTCGCAGTAATCACCCTATTCAGCGCCAGTGGTTTTTTAATTAAAACAATAGGGTTTTAAAATTCGAAAGAAACACTCACTTCGCTGGCTTTTTCCATTTTGGCGATAGCCGCTTCGAGATCAATTTTATTTTCGCTTTGAGCATCAAAGCTCATTAAAATATCAAAGATCTCCTGCTGCTCGAGAATACAATGCTGTCCCGAATTGTCTTGCACATAGGCAGCCCAGGGAATAAATTTTGTCAGTGGGAAAATATCATCTTTTTGAGGTGATATATCAATATTAAGACCCGAGATAAAAACTAGGCGGCGATTCTGATAACCCTCTTCCAGAATAATGGTTCGGTAAGTTCTATCAAACTCCACCTGGGTATTAATTTGCGCCGCCGCTAACGATGGAGCGGCATGCGTCACAATCCATGGCATCGCATCAATTAAGTTAATCTCCAAGCTTCTGAGCTCTTGCTCATCTCTTGAAAAATTTCTTTTAAAGGAAAACAACTCCGGCTTTAAGAATGCATCTATTGGTCGGCGTTTATCCTCTGGCCAATCATCACCCAATAAATTTATTAGTTCGGTTGCCGCCTCAAATGTTCTAGCGGTACTCAAAGAACGAAGTAATTTTGCAGAGCCACTATTGTAGTAAGCAATCAGCTTTTCAGCATCTAAAAAAAGCCCTTCCTTTCGCCTTTCATTGAGCAGCAAATTATTAATAGATATCTGCTTCTCGGCACCGTTTTTAGAAGGCTCTAAAAATATATTTTGGCAGGCAAAATTGTATTCTCCTTGATACTCACTAACAACACCCTTTAGCTTTCCGCAATTAGCTTCATGATGACAATCGGCAGTCTGAACACGTCGATAAGTACCAAATTGATTAAGTTCAGCATCGTAACCCACATGGCTTGCCTGAATGATCACGATATCCTGACCATGTTCAGCATGCGGACCATGCCGATCTGTTGCAACAACACCGCCAACTTTGCCGTGATTAAATGGGAAAGTGCCAAATTCTTTGGTGATGAGGATAATAGGGAGCCCTTGGCTTTCATCAGAACAAAATGCCCGTGATGGCATTATTTTCCCTGGCTCCATACCAAGCGATAAACAATAATTATAAAAACGCGGAATAAAATTACTGTAGCGAATCATCATACCGTCGAGTTTGAAATCGTTCAGTACGGTTTTAAATCCGCCAATAGATGATGCTGAGTACATAACGCTGCCTGAAGTTTTCGATGAGCAATTCTACTACTTTTGTACTTGAGCGCAAAACGGCTAGCGGCTCGATGCATGCTAGTACCTGCCTGACGCATCCCTCTTGGCATGAATTTAGCCATGTGGTCTGCATTGTGAGAATCCAATAAACTCATCCCAAGACGTGATTCAGCAATATCTGCTGCCTGATCAAGATCACCCTTTGCCATATTAATGAGTATTTCGTTTATCGCACTCAAATGATCACGCATATTCGACATCATATGCTGCTGCATCATTTCAGGTAATTTAACAAATTGTCTGGAATCTTCATCGGCAACCGAAAAGCCACTCACCAACATCATCGAAATCAGAATAAAGGGTTTAAGCAATTTGCTCATTGAAGCATCTCCTAATACTCGCGTTGTACGGCTAGATTAACAACAAATTCCATCGCATCTTTGTACCCAGAGTTGGGAAGCTGATGTAATTGTTCCAGCGCATAATCGGCTTCTTTAGCGGCTCGTTGCATGGAATAATCAATTGCACCGGTCGCCTTAACCACTTCCATCACCGCATCAATCGAATTTCGATCTCCTGCTTCAATGGCGTCTCGAATCAATTGAGTTTGCGCATCATCACCCA
>CAZUAW010000066.1:0-9420 GCA_964618535.1 uncultured Thiotrichales bacterium | reverse complement strand
TACACAAAAAACAACGCTGTAAGAGTTCACTCAGTTCAACAAAACTTGTTGAATTTGATGCAAACTATTACCCTGTCTGAAATTAATTCTCGATTGTTACAGGAGTTAGAAATGTTCAACTCAGTTTCTGGACTATTTGTCCGAATCACCTTTTTTAGTATCCTTTTGTTTCCGATGGCTCATGCAGATCCTGGCTGCCAGGTTGCACCGGAAAGACAAGTGATTGACCAGTTTATGGCATTGAATCCTGGCGGTGCTCTGCAACAGATATCGCAGATATCGAGTAGTGATTCAGAAAACCCGGCACTTGATCTGTATCGTGGTATGGCGGCGATGGTTCGTGCATTTCGTGATGATGCAGTCGATGCTGCACGCCGTCCTTATGATGATGAAGCATTGCGCTATTTCGCTCAGGCAGTGAAAAAAGCCAATCGGCGTATCGAAAGTAATCCCGCTGATGCTGCTGCACGGTTTGCGCTGGGTGCGTCTCAGTCCTATCAGGCAGGCTTACTTGAAGCGCGTGGCAAAAGGCTAAAAGCGCTCAAGCTAGTGCATAGAGGTAGGGAAGAGCTGCAATCGCTTATCACTGACCACCCCGATATGGAAGAGGCTTATATGGTGTTGGGCCTGTTTGAGTATTTTCTGGGAAATAATGCTGAAGAGAACGGCATGAGCGCGCGCTTGCTGAATTTAACGGGAGATCCTGAGCTTGGATTGAGCTATCTGGAAAGAGCCGTTGAAAGTGCCCCAAATGTTGCGCCGGAAGCTGCACGAATTTTATTGATGGATACCAGTCTGTCGGACAATGAAATGTGCCGATACGCCGATCTTTCTACGCAAATGAACACGCGATACCCGAGTAACCGTATCTTTCGTTTACTGTCTGAGCTGTTGCCATTGCAATGCCGATTGGCTGAGGCGGAGGGCGAGAGTGTCTCACCCAGCGTTGGCGTCACTCTAAATACGGGCTGCACAGGGTAAGCCAAATAAAAATTACGTTGCGGCTCACGTTTTTGAGCCGTTGACATGCAATTCTTGTTATTTTGGAGCGTGTTCGTTTCCTGAATGCCCTAAATCCGCTATGATATTGACCGTTTTTTCCTTCGAATGGATGTGATCTCCCGTGTTTGAATTTGTAAAAGCTGGTGGCATTCTAATGCTGCCGATCATCTTCGCTTCAATCGTCGCTCTGGCGATTATTATTGAGCGTTTCTGGGCGCTAAAATCTGACAAGGTAATTCCTGATCAGCTGGTGCATAAAGTCTGGCATTGGGTGCAACAAAAACAAATGACTTCCGAGCGTTTGCACGATTTGCGTGAAGGTTCGCCTTTAGGACGAATTTTGGCGGCAGGCATTGTCAGCGCCAACCAGGATCGGATGTCGATGAAAGACAGTATTGAAGATACCGGTCGTCACGTGGTGCTAGAACTGGAACGCTTTTTAAATACATTGGGAACGATTGCCGCGATTGCACCTTTGCTGGGGTTACTCGGTACTGTCGTTGGCATGATTCAGGTATTCAGCGTGATCACCTCAGTGGGTGTGGGTGATCCAGCACAGCTTGCCGGTGGTATTTCCAAAGCACTGGTGACTACTGCCGGCGGTATCGCTGTGGCGATTCCCGCATTATTTTTCTATCGCTATTTTCGTGGTCGGGTTGACCAGCTTGTGCTTGATATGGAGCAGGAAGCACTTAAGTTGGTGGATGCTGTGCATGGTGATAACCACGGCGCATCGCAAAAATCATGAAATTTAGCACGCGCACGGAAGAAGAGTTAACGATTGGGCTAACGCCCCTGATCGATGTGGTCTTCATCCTGCTGATCTTTTTCATGGTGACTACCACGTTTGATCGTTCTTCTGAATTACGCATTGATTTGCCAGAAGCTGGGGCACAAGCCTCAAAGGACAAATCCAAAAAGCTGGAAATTGCGATTGATTCAAAAGGCCAGTATTACATCAATCAGGTTAAGGTGAATGGCACCAGTCGCAAAGTGCTGTATCTCGCCATGCAAAAAGTGATGGGCGGCAACAAGAACTTGCCCGTCATTATCAAGGCAGATGCTCTGGCGGCGCATCAATCAGTGATTAATGCGATGGATGCTGCTGGTCGTCTTGGACTAAATCGTCTTTCGATTGCCACCAGTTTTAAGGAATAATATGGCAAATTTATTAAAACTTATCAGCGTATAAATCTGTAAAATCAACCCCGCAAGCCTGTATAGTAGACCTCTCCTGTGATCAACCCTCCTCAATAACGTAGGGTTTAATCTAACCCGCCATGTCTCAATCAGCTGATCCTTCCTCATCGCAAAAAATACAATCTGCGGCAGATATATATAAACGCTTGCTACGTTACAGTTTCCAATATTGGCCACTATTGTTGCTTGGCGTCAGCGCGATGGTACTTTCTGCTGCTTCTGAAACCGGTTTTGTTGCTTTGATGAAACCATTGCTGGATGGAAGCTTTGTCGAAAAAGATCCGCAATCTATTCGCTGGGTGCCAGTTTTTTTAATGGTGGTTTTTGTCGCTCGCGGGGTGGCGACCTTTGTCATTGGCTACACCATGAGTGTCGTCAGCCGTGGCGTGATTAAGTCGTTTCGATCACAGATGTTCTCGCGATATCTCTCAATGCCAGCCGCATTTTTTGATCATGCCAGCAGCGGTGATTTAATCTCAAAAGTCACCTACGATGTGGAGCAACTGGCAGAAGCTGCGGTGAATAGTTTTACAGTCGTCGTGCGCGATACGCTGACTGTCATTGGTTTGCTCAGTTGGATGCTCTATTTGAATTGGAAAATGGCCATCTCGATTTTCATTGTCGCGCCGTTTGTAGTGCTGTTGGTGTCGTATGTAACCAAACGTTTTAGACGAATTAGTAAGCGTATTCAGCAGACGATGGGGCAGGTGACGCATGTCACTCAGGAAATGATCGAAGGCAATCGCGTGGTGAAGATTTTTGGCGGTAGCGAATATGAGCAAGCGCAATTCGAGAAGGTCAATGAACACAATCGGATTCAGCACATAAAATTGGTCGTTACTCGCTCAGCTGGAACACCCATCGTGCAGATATTGGTGGGTATGGTACTGGTCGGTATCATAGTAGTAGCGACTCGGGCGCAAGATCAAAACCCAGTTTCAGTGGGTGTTTTCATGTCGTTTATGGTGGCCATGATGGCGTTGCTGACACCGATTCGACGCTTGACGAATGTGAATGCGGTGGTCCAAAAAGGCATTGTTGCCGGTGAATCTATCTTTGCCGTGCTGGATGCTCAGGGTGAGCTGGATACGGGTAACCAAAGTATCGAACGTGCCGTCGGAGAGTTTGCTTTTAATGATGTTTCTTTGACCTATCTGGGGGGCGAAAAAAGCGTTCTCAAAGATATTACATTCAAGGTAGAACCAGGGAAAACAGTAGCATTGGTCGGGCGCAGCGGCAGTGGGAAATCCAGCCTGGTGAACTTGTTACCGAGAATCTATGAGCCGGATAGTGGTGTGATTTCGATTGATGGGATACCCATCAGTGACCTCAGCTTATCGAGTTTGCGACATCAAATAGCTTATGTCGGCCAGCACATTACGCTGTTCAATGATTCTATCCGCAATAATATTGCCTATGGAGAGCTGCGCGGCAGTGATGATGAAGCCATTATTCAAGCTGCAAAGTCAGCACATGCCTGGGAGTTTATCGAATCCTTGCCGGATGGCCTGGACACTCAGGTTGGCGAAAAGGGTTTACTACTTTCTGGTGGACAGCGCCAACGTCTGGCAATTGCCAGAGCGTTGCTCAAGGATGCGCCGATATTAATTCTTGATGAAGCGACAGCATCGCTAGATTCTGAATCAGAACGACATATTCAGACAGCGCTGGAGTTTCTTTCCAAAAATAGAACCACGCTGGTCATCGCTCACCGACTTTCAACAATCGAGAATGCAGACACGATTTTGGTGCTTGATGAGGGCAGAATCATTGAGCAAGGTTCGCATCAAGTATTGCTGGCAAAGGATGGTGCCTATGCCAATTTACATCGCCTGCAGTTTGGCAACCAACATTCCGCAGCACAATCTGGGCCACAGCCTTGAAGTTTGATCTCACCAAACACTGGTATCGCAACGATCTGGTTTCTTTTGCGCTGTGGCCGGTTTCGCTACTACTCTGTGGGTTGGCAAAGCTGCGGCGCAAACGGATTGAAAAACAAGGCCACCTGCTCAGCCAAAATGTGCCGGTAATTATCGTTGGAAACATCACCGTTGGAGGTACTGGTAAAACACCGATGGTGATTTGGTTGGCAAGGTTTCTTCGTCAGCAGGGGTTTAAACCGGGCATCGTTAGCCGGGGCTACGGTGGTAATCACCAAAGAGCTACGCTGGTGACCAACGATTCCAATTCACTGGAGGTTGGCGACGAAGCACTGGTAATTGCCCGCCGTAGCGGCGTACCACTTTGTGTTGGAAAAGATCGGCTGGGAGCGGCAAATACATTGCTCGCCAGCAAGATGATTGATGTCATTATTTCGGATGACGGGATGCAGCATTATCGGTTGCCTCGAGCAATAGAGATAGCAATGCTGGACGGAGAACGGCGATTTGGCAATGGCCTTTGCCTGCCCGCCGGTCCGTTGCGCGAACCTGAATCGCGGCTATCTGAAGTGGATTTTCAAATTGTTACAGGTACAGCTTCTTCTGAGCATGAAATATCGATGCAACTCAAAACGGGAAGGTTGTTTAACCTAAACAGTCCCGCTAAAACCAAAGCATTGGAATCACTACGCGGCCATCAAGTACATGCAATCGCCGGTATCGGTAATCCAGATCGGTTTTTCAACTTGCTGGAAGATTTTGGTTTGATCGTCGAACGACACCCATTTCCGGATCACTATCGCTATGAAACCAGTGATCTTCACTTCAATGATGGAAAACCGGTTCTCATGACGGAGAAAGACGCGGTAAAATGCGGATTATTTGCCGAATCCCATTTCTGGTATCTGCCCATTGAGGCAAGGTTGCCAGAATCACTCGGCGAACAAATACTGAATCGATTAGAGGAATGGCGTAATGGACAGTAAATTACTTGATATTCTGGTGTGCCCCGTCACCAAAGGGCCGCTGGTCTATGACAAAAAAGCCCAAGAGCTCATCTCTTGTTCTGCTCGTCTGGCGTATCCCATTCGAGAGGATATTCCCGTAATGCTGGAAGAAGAAGCGCGCACACTCACGTCTGAAGAGGCTGAGAAATACCGCTAAGTGTCGCGGCAGTTAAAATCCAACTGATAGTTGAATTGCAAACGATTGCGTTGATTTCAGCTCATTTTCATCGTCATCTTCAACCAGTCCATGCGGATATTCACCTCGCAGGTAATCGATGCTGAGGTGAGTGTTGCCGCCAATTAGCCAGGAGGAGCCTACTCCGTATTGGCGTTTTGGGGCATCATCCAGTTCCGAGCTACCTTCAATTCGGAAGGCGAGCTGCCATTTTGGAGCGGGCATCCAGGCTAATTCAAGGTTCCATGCCATCGGCTGATCTATCTCGGGATCCAGTTGGTCAAACTTTTCCAGCGCTGTGACGATCTCGCCAGTGATTTCATGTTGTTCAAAGACTAAAAGTACATAAGCGCTTAATGCCCCAGCTTGCTTTTGAGCGGGGGTTTCCTGCTCCGATAAAAATAGCGCATCAGTGACGGCAAGATCGGATAAATAACTGATTCCCAGCGTTAATCCTTCCTCTTCGCTGATCCATTCTAGCCCACCACCGATGTTGAGCTCACCATTAGCCTGATCGTTTTTGTCGATGTTGCCATTAAACACAAAGGTGAATAGCTCCAGGTGCTGTGAGGGTTTATATCCAAGGGTAATGGCATCCGCGCGTGTTTCGCCAAATTCCAGTAAGGGGCCGGTTGTTCTGGCGATAACTCCAGGCTGTGATAACGATAATAATTCTCCAAAAACAGTTGCTTCAGATTCGGGTGGTGGTGGCAGTAGCGAAAACGACACTACCGGGGGTGAGCCAGCCAGCGCTGTGGATCAGTTTGCTGCGGATGCCTTTTGTTCGCGATCTGCTGGTTATATGCTGGATGCCTGCAAGCTCGATATTCAGGATGATTTTCTGGAAGGTCAGGCGGCTTGTATTAATTTTGTAGATAATGATGAGCGAGCCGAATGCCTCGCAGATGTAGATGAATCCCTGACAGAAGATAGGCCGCTTTGTGACGATCAATTTGAGGCTCGTCTGAGCGTTTGCGGAAAATTGGGAGAAGCGCGTTATGATCCCGATTTTAGCCCAGAAAACTTCGTCAATCCTGATGATATTGGTGTGACTGTTGCGGTAAATCCTTATTTTCCACTGGTGGTTGGAAACAAGTGGGTTTGGGAAGGAGGTGACGAAGTGATTACCGATGAAGTGACCAACAAAACCAAACTGATTGAGGGTGTTACCTGCCGAGTAGTCTCTGATGTTGTGGAAGAAGATGGAGAGGTCATTGAGATCACGGATGACTGGTTTGCTCAAGATCTGGCTGGCAATATTTGGTATTGCGGTGAGTCGGCGAGAGATTTCGAAACATTCGATGGCGATAACCCCGAAGAGCCAGAATTGGTGCAAATTGATGGTTCTTGGAAAGCGGGTGTAGATAACGCCAAGCCAGGCTTGATTGTGCCTTTTGCTCCCACGGTTGGTCAGGCATATCGAGAAGAAGTTTTGTTGGGTGATGCTGAAGATTTTGCGGAAATTTTGAGTCTTTCTGCGAATGAAAGCATTGCATCGGTTGAATTTTCTTGTGCAAATGATTGTATGCAGACGAATAATACAACGGCTATTGAACCGGATGTCGAGGAGTTGAAATACTACAAACCTGGCGTTGGGTTGATTCTTGAACTACCACCTGGAGAAGCACGGGTTGAGTTGGTTGAATTTACCTTAGGTACGCCGTAGCCTTAGAAGTCATTTTGACGGAGCACTTCTGTTAATTTAAAGAAGTACTTTTTCTGTGTGCAATAGCGTCGTTTGTTGCGAAGCGGGAATGATTCTGTTGATCTCTGGTAATGACTGTTCAGTCGCTGTGCTGTGCCGGATTCGTAGCCAAAAAAGGCTGGTGAACAGGCCAAGTAGTCCCGCCGCAATGATGGGGAGATCGGTGGATGGATTAAAAAGTAACTTTGCGGTAATTGCAAAACTCAACAGCGCAACCAGAGGCAGTAGATAGAGTGCTATGGCACCCTTAATAAAGGTTGCTTCGGGGATGGCAAGAATGGCGGTATCGCCGGTTTTAGCGCCTATTTGATTGAGGGCTTTAAAGCTGACTTCAGCGCGATTCTTCCATAGGCCTGAAAGCAGTGAGACTCCACAACTGCCGGATGATGCACAAGAAGAACAACCCGCCTTGCCCTCGGCAGTTGTTACCCAGGCGAATTCGCCCTCTGTTTTGGTTACGGTGACTTGCTCTTCTATCACTGAATGGTATTGTCTTTAACGAGTGAACGGGATACTAGTTTAACGGTATTGCCTGGTACTTCGCCAATCACTGTGATTATGAATCCATCTTGCAGGCGCGAAACAGCGTTGAGTGCACCCGTACCTGAAACGCCTTCGGAGTATTGTTCTCCAGGTTCATACTGAGCGATGAAGACTGAAATGGTTGCCAGCCCATCTTCAAGCAAAATGTGCTGTACCGGTAATTTACTGGTGGCGAGTTGCCGCATTTCGTTATGCTTGACCTGAAATCCGGGTGGAAGCTGGGAGAAATTCCAGGATTTATCAGGTGTCACGGTAATGCTTTCACCTAATACATCTCCAGATTGCAGCAGTTTGAAGCCTTCTTCGTGCATGGTTGTCTGCAAGTGCTCGGTAAGGATTTTCTCTGGCAACTTTAGATTGGTGAAGATTAGTTGTTCCTGGGGTTGTCCAGATTTATCCAGCGTCTGCAATTTTAGTAACAAGCCTGTTTTGTCCTCTATACAAAGCCGGTAGCCGTATCGATATTGATCTTTTGGATAGATAGCTATCGTTTTGCAGCGATAATCGGCAATGCGCTCATCACCGTTAATTTCAAATTCATAAAAAGGGTTGTTACCGTCTGCATGTGTCAGGAAGGAGCCTGGATCAGAGCGCTTGTTGCGAGGTTCGATCAGTACCTGGCGTTGTTCAGGAAAGACTGAGAACACATGTTGTTCATCGCGAACGACTTCTTTTGACATGCCGGTGAGAGAAGTGATTCGCTGCCTTTCTCCCTTCTCGTCAAATCCATGCACAATCTGCATGGTTTCAACCTTGGGACCATTGATATAGATAAATGTCCCTTCGTAGTTAAGGAACTGTTCCGCCGTGGTCATTTTTTCCAGCCAGTGTTTGATTGACTCTTCCGCGCTGGCGGGGGAAAGACAAAGTACTCCTGTAATAACTAGCCCAAGTGAAATTTTCATATATATTGATGTTAGGTTAAGACACTTTTGGAATTGATGTGAGTTGGTGGTAGATCGCTTATCATCAACTATGTTCTGATTAGTTGTTCTGTTCGAAACCTACCACTCGTACTTGAGGCATTAGTAACGGTTGCGTTGTGTACTCTGCGTGAGTCGCCAGATAGCTGTTCATTCTGGAATCCACAATTTTAGCTTCCAGTGTTTTAAACTCATTATTGGCAGCAGGTCTAGTCTCTTCAATTGTGGTTGAATTAACCACGGCAACCGGCGTTGCTTTTGGTGCAGACTGAGAAATGGCTGCAGGAGAGGTTGCAACCTCTATTTGAGGCTTAACGCTATTGGGTGAGGTTAATGATTGCATAGCCAGTACTGAGACTGCCGCGACAGAGGCTGCAATCGCAAATCCAGCCGCTGGCTTGAGCCAGCGAGATTGTTTCCGTACCAGTGAATTGTCATAACCTGGCATATCTTCATTGATCAATGCCATCACACTGGCAGAGAAATTAGGTTCCACCCGGGTGGGCAGTTCATCACGCATGGCATCGCCAATGAGATGATAATGGCTCCAGCGAGCCTTATGAGACTCATTAGAGAGCAATTCTGCAGTCAGTCTGCGTGTTTCGAATTCACCTGACTCGCCGTCAACAAGTGCAGAGATCCGTTCATTAATAGGTATATTCATGTTTCCTTCACTACTTGTATGTATTCTAATTACTCAGGCAACCGAATATAAATTTAGTTCACGTTTAGATAGAAATCTGTGAACCATTGACAAATGATGAAGATTGCCCGCAAGGTTCTGTTGCCGAGTGAGTACTATACAAGATTTTTTCTTTGTAGTGGATATTTATAGTTAAATCAATAAGATGCTGTGTGGTTTTTCTTGTTATTTTAGTACAAAGACCATCGATTAGAGGGTGTTCAAGCGAAAAACTCGATTTTCACTAAAATGTAGAATTTTTTCGGGCCCAGCGATTTATGCAGTGCCTCAAATTCTCTCTAA
>CAZUAW010000065.1:4561-9470 GCA_964618535.1 uncultured Thiotrichales bacterium | reverse complement strand
TGTGAAAACAATATATTAAGCGAGATTCTCGTGAATTCATGCAATATCCGAGCTAGAAGTGTGATTTAGGGAATGCAGTAAATAGTGTATTTTTTACCCGAGAACGAGGAGGATAGTGAGCTATTCGACGAGTTTTTGTATGGAACAGAAGGTAAACGAACATATGCGCGTAATTCGAGCATGAAAAAATAACGGGTTAACAAAGCGGCCTTTTTCTTGAGCAATTTTCTCTCTTTTATCGAGCGCTTCATTGTGTTTTTTATTGGGCGGATGAATGCGTTAAGGATTCTTCGCTTTTGATATTTCTTTAAAAATACGCTTGGTATTATGACCATGGCAGTAAAACGCATTTGACTGTTCAGCGCATTAAGATTTGATGACCAGGTTCCTTTCGGTGAAATTATTTTTGCTATTGTTGAATGCTTTTAAATTCATGCAATATCCGAGCTAAGAAACTGCCATCGAAACAGACCTTCATTCAAGCTCATTCTCTATTGGATAAGACTGAGGCTTGCGTTGTGACGATGAACTTCCTATAATCCTGAGCATTGAAGCACTGCGAGTGATTTGCAGTACTAGGGCTTCAATTAGTTCAGCGCTCGAAGCCCCTCATCAGGGGCTTTTTTGTTGTTCTGATGTGCAGGATTTTAAATTGGGCCTTTGAGCCCTTTTTTTATTTGAGCTTTTTTTATTTTGAGATTAGATTGAGGTTGAGTTAGATCGAAAATTTGCAGGAAATTATTGAACCCGTTGTTCGCAGTTTTGATTGTGAGCTTTGGGGTATTGATTTTCGGGCATTTAATAACTCGGCGTTGTTGCGTGTTTACATAGACAAGGATGAAGGTGTCTCGGTAACTGATTGCTCACAGGTGAGCTATCAACTGAGCGGTGTACTGGACGTTGAAAACCCGATTGATGTGCCCTATACATTAGAGGTGTCATCGCCTGGTGTTGAGCGACCGCTGCTGACAGCAGCACATTTTGCGCGGTATGTTGGTGAAAAGGTCAAGGTGCGATCCCAGCGACCGATTGATAAACAACGTAACTTTCTAGGCACGGTACTGGCGGTCAAAGAGAATATTGTAGAACTGGATGTCGATGGCGAGACGGTGGAGATACCGTTAGACAATTTATCGCGCGGCAAATTGTTGGTGGATTTTAAAGCACTCGGCAAGGGCGCTAAAAAATGATGATGAACACAATGAAGATACTAGACGATGAATAAAGAAATTTTAATGGTGGTCGATGTTGTCTCTGCTGAAAAAGAAGTGGACAAGGAAATTATTTTTGAGGCGCTCGAAGCAGCGTTAGCGTCCGCTACGCGTAAAAAATACAACGGCAAAATAGATGCTCGCGTTAACATTGATCGCGAAACAGGCGATTATGATACTTTCCGTCAGTGGGAAGTGATTGATGACGAAGATCCTGAGTTTGAATCTCCTGAGCTGCAAATATTGCACAGCTATGCATTAAAGGACCATCCTGACATCGAAGTCGGCGCTTATATTGATGAGCCTATCGACTCCGTTGAGTTTGGCCGTATCGGTGCTCAGACGGCCAAGCAAGTTATCGTTCAGAAGGTTCGTGAAGCTGAACGTAAGAAAGTTTATGAAGCATTTAAAGATCGTGTCGGCGAACTCATTATGGGTACGGTTAAACGTACCGAGCGTCGTGGCACCTTTCTTGATTTAGGTAACGGCGTCGAAGGTTTTGTCCCGCGTGAAGAGATGATTCAGCGCGATTCGATGCGGATGGGTGATCGTGCCAGAGGTTATCTCTACGAAGTGCGTGACGAAGTGCGTGGCCCACAATTAATGATCAGCCGAATTTCTCCCGAATTACTGACCGAATTATTTACGCTCGAAGTGCCGGAAATTGGTCAAGAGTTGATCGATATTATGGGCGCTGCGCGTGATCCGGGCTTACGCGCGAAGATTGCGGTACGTTCCAATGACCCACGTCTGGACCCTGTTGGTGCTTGTGTCGGTATGCGCGGCTCGCGGGTGCAAACTGTTTCTAACGAGCTGGCGGGTGAGCGAGTTGATATCATTTTATGGGATGAGAGTCCTGCGCAGTTTGTTATTAATGCGATGTCACCGGCGGAAGTGAGTTCTATTGTTGTCGATGAAGACAAGCATTCGATGGATTTGGCAATCGCTGAAGATAAACTCTCCCAGGCGATTGGCCGCAACGGACAAAATGTACGCCTCGCCAGCCAGTTAACCGGCTGGGAACTCAACGCGATGTCAGAAGAGGAAGCGGAATCCAAAGGTGAGAACGAAGCCCGCAAATACATGACCGTCTTCATGGAACAGCTTGATGTGGATGAAGATGTTGCGCTAATTTTGGTTCAAGAAGGTTTTACGACGGTTGACGAGGTTGCCTATGTCGATGAAGCTGAGATGGTCGCCATCGAAGAGTTCGATGAAGATATCGTCGCTGAGCTAAGAAGTCGTGCTCAGGATGCGTTACTCACCAAGGCAATTGCTTCTGAAGAAGTGCTTGAAGGCGGTACTCCAGCAGAAGATTTATTGAGTATGGAAGGCATGGACGATGCGACCGCAGCGTTGTTGGCAAAAGTCAATATTTGCACCATGGAAGACCTCGCCGAACAGGCAGTCGAAGATATCATAGAGATTGAAACAATAGATGAAGAACGCGCCGCCGAATTAATTATGAAAGCTCGCGAACCGTGGTTTGCAGCCGCAGAACAGGAGGCTTCGTAGCAGTAGCCTGCGGACAGATATAAATTATGAGTAATGTAACCGTAAAGCAACTAGCCGAAGTCGTCGGGACTCCCGTAGAAAAATTATTGGAGCAGATGAAAGATGCCGGTGTTGAATTAACCTCGGCCGAGCAAGAAGTCTCGGATGAACAAAAAAGGACGTTACTCAGCCATTTGCGTCAGAGTCACGGTAAATCAGATTCAGCCTCTTCTGGTAAGAAAATCAGTTTAAAGAAGCGCAAAAGTGTTTCTGAAATTAAAGTCGCCGGTCGTGGCGCTGCATCTAAAACGGTAAGTGTTGAAACGCGCAAGAAACGTACCTTCGTTAAAGGGGGTGCTGCGAAGGTGGCTGCGGAAGCGACTACCTCTGCGGTAGCTGAAGCCCCTGTCAGTAAAATGGCCGAACTGACTAAAAAGGTTGAAGAAGAGAATCGAGCGCTAAACGAAAAACGTCGAGAAAACCAGCAAGCTGAGCAACTGGAAAAGGAAGAAAAACAACGCAAAGTTGCAGAAGAGAAAGCGAAGCTGGAAGACGAAGAAAAGAAAAAGACCGAAGCACGCGAAGCTAAAGAAGCACGTTTTGCCGCAGAAGATGCGGCTAAAGACGCGCCGAAAAAAGAAACGACTGAGGCTAAGCCCAAAGCAAAGAAAAAAGCCACCAAGGGTGATGCAACGCGCTACGGCCGTAATGAATTACATGTTGGCGGTGGAGCTGGCGCTGGTCGTCGTAAGCCCAAGCGCAGACGTAACCCGGTGGTGAATGCGCCAACCAAACATGGTTTTGAGAAACCAACGGAACCTGTAGCCAGAGAGCTGCAGCTTGGCGAGATGATCACCGTCGGCGATATGGCTCAACAGCTATCGATTAAAACTTCAGAAGTGATTAAGGCATTGATGGGCATGGGCGTGATGGCGACCATCAACCAAAGCCTTGATCAAGATACAGCAGCATTGGTGGCAGAAGAGCTTGGCCATTCCGTCAAACTTGTTGAAGATAAAGGGCTTGATGAGCAGCTAACTGCGCTGGCAACCGCGGATGATGAGCGCGAACAGTTTCCTCGCTCGCCTGTGGTGACCATCATGGGTCATGTCGATCACGGTAAGACATCGTTGCTCGACTATATTCGTAAATCACAAGTGGCAGCGGGTGAAGCGGGTGGTATTACCCAGCATATCGGTGCATATAAGGTGCAAACAGATCACGGCGAAGTAACTTTTCTTGATACACCTGGACACGCGGCATTCACTGCGATGCGAGCCAGGGGTGCGCAGGTAACGGATATCGTGATTCTGGTTGTCTCAGCTGATGATGGGGCGATGCCGCAGACTGTGGAAGCTGTTAAGCATTCAAAAGCCGCGGGGGTTCCACTGGTCATTGCTGTCAATAAAATTGATAAAGAAAACGCAGATCCTGAAAAAGTACGCAACGATTTATCGCAGCATGAAGTCATCCCGGAGGAATGGGGTGGTGAAAACATTTTCGTGAATGTTTCAGCGCACACCGGTGAAGGTGTTGAAAAACTGCTTGAATCCGTGTTGCTGCAAGCTGAGTTGTTGGAATTAAAAGCACCCACTGAAGGTTTAGCATCGGGTACTGTGGTTGAATCCAGTCTTGATAAAGGCCGTGGCCCGGTTGCTACCGTGCTGGTTCAAAAAGGTATTCTGAAAACTGGCGATACGATTTTATCTGGCCATGAGTTTGGCCGTGTCAGAGCGATGTTTGATGAGTCTGGCAAGCCAGTTAAATCTGCTGGCCCATCCACGCCCGTGGAAGTGTTAGGACTTTCTGGTACGCCCAATGCGGGTGACGATATGATCGTCGTGAAAAACGAGCGTCGAGCCCGAGAAGCTGCTGAAGCGCGTCACGAGCTGGTTCGTGAAAATAAACTGGCAACGCAACAGGCTTCGCGTCTGGATAACTTATTCAGCCAAATGCAGGATGGCAAGAAGGCCGTTGTAAACGTCTTCGTTAAAGCCGATGTACAAGGTTCTGCTGAAGCACTACGTGATTCACTGCAACAGATTTCCACTGACGAAGTGCAAATTAATACCATCTCTGCCAGCGTCGGTGGTATCAATGAATCAGATGTGAACCTTGCGGTTGCTTCTGGTTCGATCATGATTGGTTTTAATGTTCGTGCTGATGGCACCGCTAGAAGACTGGTCGAAGAAAACAATGTTGAT
>CAZUAW010000065.1:0-4461 GCA_964618535.1 uncultured Thiotrichales bacterium | reverse complement strand
ACAGAAATCAAACGCTCTTTGTAATTAAAACCAATAAACGGTTAAGCAATGTCGTTAGACAATTCTCGTAAGGTTCGTGTCGGAGAGCAAATCCGCCGCGAACTTTCGCATCTGATTAGTCGAGAACTCAAAGACCCACGCGTCGGTATGGTGACCATCAGTGATGTAGAAGTCTCTGGTGATTTTGCGCATGCCAAGGTTTTCTATACTGTGTTAGGCGAGGATTCAGCATCAGAGTCAACGCAAAAAGGACTGGAGCGCGCCGCAGGATTCATGCGTCGCCAGCTGGGCAAAGAGTTAACCATTAGAAGAACCCCGGAACTTCATTTTGTCTACGACTCGACGCAGGAAGAAGCTGCCAGGCTAGATGAATTGATTGTTAAAGCACGTAGCCGAGATAGCATCGAAGAAGATGGCTCTGATCAGAAAACTGGGAATGATTCGGAATGAGCCGCCGCTCGAAAGGGCGTGATATTAGCGGCATCCTGTTACTCGATAAACCCGCCAACATCAGTTCCAACAAGATTCTGCAAAAAGTTAAATGGCTTTATCAAGCAAAAAAAGCAGGACATACGGGGAGCCTCGATCCTCTTGCCACTGGCATGCTGCCCATCTGCTTTGGATCCGCCACTAAAGTCTCCTCATTTTTATTAGATTCCAGTAAGCATTATCGCGTCATTGGCACGCTCGGTGCTGCCACGGATACTGGTGATGAAGAAGGCTCGGTGATTGAACAGTGCGCCTTGCCTGAGCTAAATGAGGCTGCGGTAGAGAAAGCCCTTGATCAGTTTCGCGGCGATATCAGCCAGATTCCGCCAATGTATTCCGCCCTTAGACATAACGGCAAACGTCTTTATGAAATAGCCAGGCAGGGAAAAACTGTTGAGCGTCCCGCAAGAAACCTAACAATCTACTCGCTAGAACTAATCAGCTACGACAAAACCACTATCGAGTTACTGGTGCATTGCTCTAAAGGCACCTATATCCGCACCCTGATTGAAGACATTGCTAAAAAGCTGGGAAGTTGTGGTCATGTTCATCTTTTGCATAGAACCGTTGTTGATCCGTTCGATGCAACCCACATGATTAGCTTTCAAACGATTGAGGCTGCTGCTGAACAAGGGCAAGAGGCACTCGATCAGTTGTTGCTCCCCGTAGATTCTGGCTTATCTCACTTACCAGAAGTACAGCTCTCAGAGGCTCAGACCGAGGCCGTAATGTTTGGGCAGGCGGTTGAGCCAGATAATTTGACAGACGAAAAATGGCTGAGAATGTATAGCGATCAGGAGCTGTTTTTAGGTATTGGCAGCGCAAAAGAAAGTGTTCTTCGACCTAAACGCATGTTCGTCACTCAGGGCTAACCTCGCATTTTAGTATTGGAAATTAAGGGGTTTCTCCCGCCGCGCTAACCCTGTACTCTTCGAAGCCCATTTCACTACCAGCGAACGGCATTGAGCGAATTTATTCCCGGACAAAGATGGGTCAGCGACGCGGAAGCTGACAAAGGATTAGGTACAGTCATCAAGGTCGATGGACGGATGGTGACGCTGGCTTTTTTAGCCACCGGTGAGAGTCGCATCTACGCGACACAAACGGCACCTTTAACCCGCGCAATATTTCAGCCGGGAAACGTCATCGTTAGCCACGAAGGCTGGGGTATGGTGGTTCAGAGCATTGAGGGAAATGATGGTCTGGTGACGTATCACGGAGTACTCGATGATGGCGCAGCCGCCGAGCTTCACGAGGGCGATCTAGATAACTTTCTACAATTAAACCTGCCGACCGATCGCCTTTTTAGTGGTCGAATTGATAAACCCAAATGGTTTGAGCTGCGTTACCAAACGCTGCTGGAAATGAATCGTCTGGCGCATTCAGAAATCTGGGGTTTAACGGGTGTTAGAACCAACCTGATTCCGCATCAAATGTACATCGCTCACGAAGTGGCTAATCGCTATGCGCCGAGGGTTTTGCTGGCGGATGAAGTGGGGCTCGGCAAAACCATCGAAGCCGGTTTAATTATCCATCACCAGTTATTAATGGAGCGCGCCCAGCGCGTATTAATTGTGACGCCAGGGCCATTGGTACATCAATGGCTGGTGGAAATGCTGCGGCGTTTTAATCTGCATTTTAGTGTTTTTAATGAAGAACGCTGGGAAGGACTTGTCGGCGATGGCGAGATGAACCCTTTCGATAGCGAACAGCTGGTGTTGTGTGATTTAGAGTTCTTCACCCAGCATACGGATCGCCTGGAAAAAGCGCTTGCCAGCCAGTGGGATTTACTGGTGGTGGATGAAGCACATCATCTCGAATGGACAGAAGAAGACGCCAGTGCAGAATATCTGTGCATTGAATTATTGGCGGAAATGACTGCCGGTGTTTTATTACTCACGGCAACGCCGGAACAGCTTGGCAAGGCGGCGCATTTTGCACGTTTGCGATTGCTCGATCCTGATCGTTATCCCTCGCTTGAAGCCTTTATTGAAGAAGAAAATGACTACGGTCCTGTGGCTAAGGCTGTTGAAGCCCTAATGTCTGAAAAGGCACTACCTGCAGAGATTAAAAGCTTATTAGATAGCACATTAGTCGAGGGAGATAACCGCAAGCATCTCGATGTGTTGGCAAATAAAAACAGCACCGATGAGGCGCTTTCTGAGGCGCGAGATGCCTTGGTCGAGCACATGCTGGATCGGCATGGCGCAGGACGAGTTTTATTCAGAAATACACGTTCTGCTGTCAAAGGATTTCCGCAAAGACAATTAAACCCGTATCCACTACCCGCGCCGGATGAATATCAGCAAATTTGGGAAGATGACGCTGGGGAAAATAATATCCAGTTTTTAATTTCTCCTGAGCTGGGATTTCAGAAAATTGCCGACACGCTGTGGACAGATTTTGATCCACGTGTTCCCTGGCTGATTGAACAGCTGAAAGCGATGGGTGATGAGAAAATTTTACTAATTGCTGCCAGCGCCGATACGGTGCTGGATTTATCTAGCGCGCTACGCCTTAAAAGCGGCATCCACGCAGCCGTCTTCCACGAAGACATGAGTATTGTTGAGCGAGATCGCGCAGCCGCTTTTTTCGCCGATCCAGAAGATGGCACGCAGATTTTAATCTGCTCAGAAATTGGCAGTGAAGGTAGAAACTTTCAATTTTCCCGGCATTTGATTTTATTCGATCTACCGTTTAATCCTGATTTGATGGAGCAGCGCATCGGGCGACTGGATCGAATTGGTCAGCTGCACGACATTCAAATTCATGCACCTTATTTAATAGGCAGTCCACAAGAAACTTTATTTAATTGGTATCAGCAGGGACTGTCGGCATTTGAGCATCCTTGTCCCGCTGCGCACAGTGTATTTTCAGAAGTTGGCGAGGAGTTAGACGCAGTTTTATTCTTGCCGGATGAAAAACGTATCGCGGCACTGATCGACAAAACTCGCCAGAGAACAAAGGCGCTGAATGATGAATTACATGCGGGCAGAGATCGTCTCCTTGAATATAATTCCTGTCGCCCAAAACGCGCGCAAGCATTAATTGATCAAGCAATTGATCAGGAAGATCCAGAACATTTATTCAGCTACCTGGAGCGTGTCTTCGATTGCTACGGTATCGATTTTGAATCGCATAGCCTAAACAGCTGGATTCTCCGTCCGGGGCCGTATCTTGAAACCGGATTCCCTGGCTTAATGGAAGAAGGCATGACGATCACCTGTCATCGTAAGACAGCACTCTCCAACGAAGATCAGCACTATTTAAGCTGGGAGCATCCAATGGTCACCGGTGCAATGGAAATGACGCTGGGATCAGAAAAAGGCAACACCGGATTTACCGCAATACAACACCCTGGGATCAAGCCCGGTTCTGTATTGTTGGAATGTCTTTACGTGGTCGATACACCCTCCACTAAAAATTTAGAAACCCGACGCTACTTGCCACCCACCGTCATGCGTTTTGTCATTGATCAGCAGGGCAGAGACGTTGCTGATGCACTCACCCACGAAAGAGTTTCTGAGTGCAAAGTTGATGTGGATAAACATACCGTGAGGAAAATCGCCAAAGCCTGCATGGATGACATCAAGCGGCTCGTACCGGTCGCTGATTCATTGGCTGATCAAAAATCCCCGGCAATTATTGATCGAGGCCAGAATAGAACCCGCGAAATGCTGGGTAAAGAAATTGATCGTCTCAAAGCATTGAAGTTAGTGAACCCCAATATCCGTGACGATGAACTGACTTACCTAGAAAACCAGCAAGCGCAGCTATTGGCAATGCTGGAAAAGGCCGTTGTAAGACTCGATGCCGTGAGGATGATTGTTGCGGGATAGGTTTAAACGATGCACTACACTAGATTGGGTTGCATCTAAGCTCACAGTTCAATAAACCTAGCCCGGATATTGCATGAGTTCATGAGAATCTCGCTTAATATATTGTTTTCACAGGGAATTGTTTTGACGCGTC
>CAZUAW010000064.1:7078-9472 GCA_964618535.1 uncultured Thiotrichales bacterium | reverse complement strand
TAGAAAAAATGCAACTCAGATAGATCATTGCTGATCTCTTGGTTCGTAGCCAGGTTTTCTCAAGCTACTGGTGCTGCAAGGTTCGTTTCTGACGAATTTCAAGAACTCGTTTTTTGAGTTCAAATTCATCGAGACTTTGATGAGTGTTGTGGGAGGTTCGGTCTTCTATAATTTGGCGGAGAGCGAGGGATTCGAACCCTCGATAGGGTATAAGCCTATACACCCTTAGCAGGGGTGCGCCTTCAACCACTCGGCCAGCTCTCCATTTCGGCGCAAAGGATACCTTTCTCGGTCGGTGGCGTAAACCCTGTTTAGCGGTTTTTGTCGGTTAAATGCATTTCAATGTGAGAGATTCCGGCTTCTATGAATTCTTTGCCTGTGACTGTGAAGTCGAAGTGGGCGTAAAAAGCTTCTACTGAGGTTTGTGCGTGGATAAAGATGGGATTTAGTTGCTCGGCTTTAGCCAGTTTGATGGCTTGCTTGAGCAGCGCGGAGCCGATGCCTTGACGGCGGTATTGCTGGAGTACGGCCATTCTGCCGATTTGGCCATTGGTGCAGATTCTGGCTGTGCCTAGTGGTTGATCATTATGATCCAGTGCCAGCAGGTGCCAGGCTTTTGCATCCCACTCGTCCCATTCCATTTCTATGGGTACTGATTGTTCTTGGATGAAGACCGTTTCGCGGATTTTACTGAGGCGTTGCTGGTCAACTTTCCAGGTAGTTGTAATGACTGTGTGGTTTGTCATTTTGCCGTAGCATCGGTGAGTTCAATAGCGCCGTTGTTATAGAGTTGAAACAATACATCTAGCCACTGAGGGTCTTTTGGGTTGGATAACTCAGTAGTTTTGATGTGGTTTTTTCTACTGAGTAGGCTGATATCGGATTGTAGGGCTGAGGGTAGTTGCCAGGTTTTACCGTTTGCTGAGAGCATGATGACCGATTCGTTTTGCTGCCAGCTGAATCGGGAATAGGGTGTGTGGGTTATCACTGTTTGTGGTTTTTGCAGCTCGGTGATAAATGCCTCTTTGTCGATGCTTCGGTCTGCGCCCACGACGTAGGGCGCTGTCTCAGTCAGGTAGTTGCCGAGCCAGTCTTTGAATACGTCTGAACTCTGTTGCAGGTGTTGGTCGATGATCGATTCAACGTGGTCAGCAGCGCTGGCGCTGATTTCTGCAGGATCGGTTGTGCTGGTCAATTGTGGGTCTGTAAGCCGTAGATCTTCTGGGATCTGCATGATTTTATCGTCCATCCACGCTTGCAGGATGTCTCTATGGGAGGGTGCGCGAAAGCCAATTGAGGCAGTCATGCACGCGCCTCTTGCGATGCCGTGATGCGAGTATCCGGGCGGCAAATAGAGCATGTCGCCAGGCGATAGAAGCCAGGTATCGTTGGGTGAAAACTGTTTGAGAATACTCAGGTCGAGATCAGCAATACAATCATCGTTACTAGCGATGCCGCCGACTTGCCATTCTCGCTGACCTTCTAGTTGTAGTAGAAAAACATCGTACTGATCGACATGTGGGCCAACGCTACCTTGATCGGCAGCATAGCTGATCATTAGGTCATCAATGCGCCAGTCGGGGATAAAGCGGAAGGGTTCGATCAGGCTGCGGAGTTCGGGCAGATGTTTTTCGCAGTCGGTGACTAGCAGCGTCCAATGGCTTTCGGGCAGGCTAGTGAAATCTTCATCATCGAATGGGCCATAGCTGACTTGCCAGGCGCCATCTTTGTGGTGTTCCTGAATTATTCTTCCAGCATCTTCGAGTTCGCAGGCCATGCCAGCGAGTTCTTCGGCAGAAATGGGTGGCGCTGACATCGGCAGGGCGTTGCGAATTAGCAACGGTTTTTTTTGCCAATATTCTGTCAGGAATTCGTCTGCGCTTAGATCACCAAGGGCGTGTGGTCTCAAATGTTTTTCGCCTGCGTGACGGCGTTGCCGATGTAGCTTTGCGGGCTGAGGTTTTTCAGTGCTGTTTTTGCATCCTCGGGCATATCGAGTGAGTCAACAAATTTACGCATGTCTTCAGCAGTAAGGCGCTGACCACGGGTGAGTTCTTTGAGTTTCTCATAGGGTTTTTCGATGCCGTAGCGACGCATCACGGTTTGTATGGGTTCAGCCAGCACTTCCCAGTTATTGTCCAGATCAGCATTCAGTGCAGCAGGATTCACTTCGAGTTTATTGAGGCCGCGCTGTAAAGAGTTAAGTGCAATCAGAGTATGCGCAAAGCCAACTCCAAGGTTGCGTTGCACGGTCGAATCTGTGAGATCGCGCTGCCAACGTGAGATTGGTAATTTCTGACTGAGATGGCTGAACATGGCATTGGCAATGCCGAGATTACCTTCTGCATTTTCAAAATCAATCGGGTTCACTTTGTGCGGCATCGTGGATGATCC
>CAZUAW010000064.1:4835-6978 GCA_964618535.1 uncultured Thiotrichales bacterium | reverse complement strand
GGTTGGCCGTGGGTACGCGCCAGCATCGGTTGCTCTGCTTGGGCATGTGCAATTTCAGTTAGTTTGGTGGTAATCGGCTCAATGGCAGGTAGCAATGCCTGATCGCGTCCAGCTTTGAGGCTCAATGCCCACGACAAATTGTTGATATCTTCCGAGGTGCAGGCAAAGTGAATGAATTCACTGATATTTTCTAGTTCTGCATTACCCTCGATCTTTTCTTTAAGGAAGTATTCGACCGCTTTCACATCATGATTAGTGGTGCGTTCGATATCCTTAACACGCTGTGCATCAGCTACAGAAAAATCACTGTAGATGGTATTGAGAACGGCTTGGGCAGTATCAGAAAACGCAGGTACTTCGGTAATTTTCGCCTCAGCCGCTAGTGCCTGAAGCCAGCGGACTTCTACCAGTACTCGATGCTGAATGAGCCCGAATTCACTGAAAATTGAGCGCAGTTGTTGCAGATTGCGACCATACCGGCCATCGACAGGAGAGATTGCGGTTAATGCGGAAAGATCCATAGGATAATGCTGACGTTGTGCAAAAAACCAGCATTATACCTGAGGATGCCGTTCCTACGAGGGTGTGTTTTGGGCTAAACCCGATGCAACACGTTTTGTTGCCACCAATCCCAAACGCCAAAGGAATAATGTGGGAATACATCGATGCCCAGAGCAGATTTAAGAATATACAAAGCGCCCAGACCAACCAGTACTGAAAATGCCAGAAACCCGAGATAAAAATACAATTCGGATAGCCTGAAAAATCGTTCCTGTCTGCGGGAAAGGTCGCGTTTCTCACGTCCACCGATGAGAACAAAATAGTATTTGAAGCGCCAAAAACCAAAAGAACGACGAATATCTAAAGGATGTTTACTCCATTGCTCGCCAAACGCATTCTCCAGCGCTTTTACCTGATCAGTATTAAAAGTCGCGCGCACCTCATGCGGGATATGCGAAAAGAACTTTTGAGCGAAAATTGATTGAGCGAGTGTGGTGTCCATAAAATCTAAACTTAAGCTGTTTTGATTATCTTCGGCAATCACAGCCAGGTCTGTAGAGTTGCATTGATACGCTGTACGTATCGCCGATAGATGGCGCTATACTGTGAGTTTTTTAGAACTGCATCAATATGTCCGACAGCGTCAGAATTGATAAATGGCTTTGGTCAACACGTTTCTTTAAAACCCGTTCGATGGCCGCAGAGGCGGTTAGCGGCGGCAAAGTGCACCTCAACGGTCAGCGGGTGAAGCCTGCAAAACCGGTACACGTTGGAGATCAGCTAGAAATTCGGCGTGGTTACGATCTATATGTGGTTGAGGTTTTAGGCATCATAAGTAAGCGCAGCTCAGCAAAAATTGCTCAGACTATGTATGTAGAGCAGGACGAAAGCAGAAACAAGAGAGAGGAAGCCGCAAAAATGCGCAAGATCACTAACGCCGGGATGAAACCTCTGGCGCAGCGTCCATCAGGAAAACAGCGAGGTAAAATCCGGCAATTTAATCGAAATCTGGAATAGGTTTTTTAGAGGTGTTCTTGATCTATTTAGACTTCTGTCTGGGTGTAGAAATACAGATCAGAAAAACACAATGAAGATGGGAGTCTGGTTTCATTTGAGGTGATACTGATTCGACTGATCAACTTTTTATCTAATGTTACTTTGTCGGAAGATTGGAACTCTGAGAAGGGGAGAAACAGCGTTGTCCATTCGGCTTTGCCACTAATGGCAACCTGCCAGGTTTGTTCTGATTGTTGATTATCAGCAATATGTAAGCGCAGTTGATGAATCTCTGACTCCGTTCCGCGTTGATTAAAAAATTGAATTCCAATGCCCTCATAGTACTGGGTATCAATCCCCATACTGTCTGTCATTTTCATTGAAAGCTCAGAAGTGCTCCGCAGGCACTTTCGTTTATTGACTGTCGCGCGCAGTGGCGTTGCAGAGCTGATTTTTATCCCTGTGTTGATATCCGTTATTTCCCAAATAGGCTCTGCGATCAGATTGATGGTTGCGAGTACATCCTGGCGCTCGCTATGAGCGGGGTAGCAAAATAAAATTGTTATCGTGGTGAGTAGTAGGCCGCGCATTTTATTTTTATCGTATGGAGGTGCCGCTATTATACAGGATTGAAATTTCAGACTGC
>CAZUAW010000064.1:2988-4735 GCA_964618535.1 uncultured Thiotrichales bacterium | reverse complement strand
ATTGTTCTGCTATCATGCGCCGGTGCCTAAAAAACCAATCATTCGAGATCGCCGGGAAGTTGCTCGGTCACGTCTTTTTCATATCGAAGCGTTAGATTTGACGTTTTCCAACGGGGTTGAAACTACCTTTGAACGCTTGGTTCCTGGAGGCTTGGGTGCGGTGATTGTGGCAGCCATGCCCGATCCTGAAACCGTGCTGATGATTCGAGAATATTGCGCCGGAACTGAACGATATGAATTAGCGCTGCCTAAAGGACGGATGGAAGCGGGAGAATCGCCGGAGCAATCAGCTAATCGTGAATTAGCCGAAGAAACCGGGTTTGCGGCACGCAAGCTCACGGCGATAAAACCGATAGCACTGGCGCCCGGCTACATGAGTCACGCAACCAATCTGGTGTTGGCAGAAGATTTGTATCCAAAAACTGCGGAAGGTGATGAGCCTGAACCGATTGAGGTTGTTCCCTGGGCAATTGAGCAAATATATGAGCTCAGTATGCGAGACGATTGCAGTGAAGCCCGTAGTATTGCTGGTTTGTACTTAATTAGAGATTTTATTCATAGAAGAGGTGGGTCTTGACAATAGAAAAAGAAAAACTCGGTAATTGGTTAGCTGCATGTAGAGATATTTGTCGTGAGGCGGGTGAAGCGGTAATGGAAATTTATCACTCTGATTTTGCGGTGCAACACAAAGGTGATAAATCACCATTAACCGAAGCGGATTTACGCTCCCATGAAATTATCGCAAAACGGTTGGCAGTGCTGACGCCGGATATTCCTTTGCTCTCAGAAGAGGAAAAGGCCTTGCCATTTAGTGAGCGCGAAACCTGGCATACCTATTGGCTAATTGATCCCATTGATGGCACCAGAGAATTCGTTAAAAGAAATGATGAATTTACCGTCAATATCGCCCTGATTCATGAGCACAACTCGGTGTTGGGTGTGGTTGGTGTTCCTGCGCTCGGTACCACCTATTTTGCTGCGCAAGGGCACGGCGCCTGGAAACAGGATGATGGCGCAGATGCCAGTGCAATATCTTGTCGGGTGTTAAACGATAGTGACTTGGTGCTCGCCAGCAGTCGTTCTCATGGTAGTGAAATGCTACAGGCTTTTGAAGCAGCCATCGGCAAGCATCAATCAACACCAATGGGGAGTTCATTGAAATTTTGTCGGGTCGCAGAAGGCGTGGCTGATCTCTACCCACGTCTAGGTTTAACCTCAGAATGGGATACCGGTGCTGCACAGTGCGTAGTAGAACAAGCGGGAGGTCAGGTGACCACTCTGGAAATGCAGCGGTTGCGTTACAACACCAAAGAATCACTTCTAAATCCGTTCTTTTTTGTCTTCGGGCAGCAATCGCGGGATTGGTCTCAGTACCTGGATAAGCCTATTTAGCGATTTAACACATTAAACACCACTAAATATGGTGGTTTTTATGAGCCGGCACTTTTCTGCGATGAAAATGTCGGTTTTTTTATGTCTGTAAATAATATAGTTACAGATAAAAACTAGATAAATCAGTAGGATAAGTGTTTTTTCTGAGGGTAGAGCTTGGGTTAGGTTAAAGCGATAACTAGCTAATAAATAAGGAGATATGCTATTTTAAGCATAGTATAATCAAATTATTTGAGGCTCATACCCAATGACTACATCGAAAGGAAAAATCAGGAACACATTAATCTCTACTGCAATTGCATCGGTCTGTGCACTCATGCATAGCACGGCTGCAGTTGCAGATCTCGCATCTGAG
>CAZUAW010000064.1:0-2888 GCA_964618535.1 uncultured Thiotrichales bacterium | reverse complement strand
CTGATGATGACGGCATCCCTGATTTTCAGGATGATGATGACGATAACGACGGAATCAAAACCGCTGAAGAGGCTGATGGTGACACTGATGGTGATGGTGTATCCGATTATCTCGATAACGACGATGATGGTGACGGTATCCTCACCGCGGACGAATTACCAGGCGATTCAGATGGCGATGGCATTACCGACGCTCTCGATGACGATGATGATGGTGACGGCGTGAAAACCGTTGATGAGTTTGCAGGCGACACGGATGAAGATGGCACCGTAGATTATCTCGATACCGATGATGATGGCGATGGTACTCCGACAACCAACGAGCGCCCCTTCGATAAAGATGAAAACGAAGATGGAATCCCCGATTACCTCGATGCTGCCAGTCCCGCAACAGTAGTGCTAGCAGATGTCGATGAAAGAGAAGTTGGCACCGTTATTACTTCAAAGAGTGGTGGTGGTAGCCTGGGATTTGGCTTCATGTTGATCAGTTTGCTGGGTTTAGCCAAGAAACGCCATGTGATAAAAAGCCGTATCTTCCCATCCGCATTGGCACTTTTAGTGCTATCACTTAGTGCGAATGTTGTCTCTGCCGATGAAGAAAATAAAGATCGAAAAGGTAGAACCTATATAGGGCTAAATGCAGGTACCTCTGAACTCGAGCCAGACCCGTCGCAATCGAGCGTGCCAATTAGCATCAGTGATAATGAGGATGTTGGTGCCAAGCTCGTTTTAGGTTATGAAATGTCTAACCGCTTTGCCATCGAAGGGTTTTATGGATTGCTGGGCGAAGCAGAAGTAACCCCCTCGGGCAAAATTGATTATGAAGTGGGTGGTGTTGCTCTGGTTTTTAATCCGCTCGGCCGTGCTGGCGGATTTAGTCCGCTATTTAAGCTAGGTGTGAATCGCATTGATAACACCGGCAGGAATGTTAATTTCCAACGTGAAGAAGACTTGCTGGGATATGGGGCGATAGGGCTTGAATATGAGTTTTCAAATGCCGTTGCATTACGTGGAGAATACGATTATTTTTCGGAAGATGCGCAAATGCTCTCACTGGGTCTGGTGAAAAAATTTGGCCCCAGAGCCAAAGCGCCAGTTGCTGTAAACGTTCCCCCTGCAACACCAACCACCGTGAATGTAGAACCCAAAGTCATTATTAAAACAATCGAAGTACCTGTGCCTGCGCCAGCACCTGTGATCCAGCCTGCTCCAGCGCCTATTATTCAAATACCGGATTCAGATGGCGATGGTATTAGTGATGTGGGTGATAAATGTCCAAATTCTCCTGCAGGTGCAAGTATTGACAATATGGGCTGTGCGGTTTTCCAAGGTAATTTGAAAGGCGTGAATTTTGAAACCAACTCAGCCAAATTAACCCGTTCAGCACGCGTCAGTCTGGATAATGTAGCAACAGCACTACAGCAGTTCCCAGGCTTAAAGGTCGAGGTGCAGGCGCATACCGACAGTGTTGGCAGTGCGACTTATAATCAGAGGCTTTCTGCGAAACGAGCCAAAAGTGTCATTGGCTATTTGAGTAGCAAGGGGATTAGCTCCTCTAGAATGATTCCTGTTGGCTACGGCGAACGGACGCCCATCGCATCCAATCTCAACGAAGCCGGTCGAGCACAAAACAGGCGCGTAGTCTTCGTCGTTCGCTAACTTAAACCCATGTTTCTAACTGATTATTTGTAGGAGCCCAGCTTGCTGGGCGAACCTACTTAATGCTGGTGCGATTTTTTCAACATAATATTCCCCGCTGCAATCAACAATATCGCAATGGATACCCAGCTCAACCACAGCGGCAAAATATGATCGCTGGCTGATATCTCTGCCTGAATATCGATGCCGGTACTTTCTAACAGCGCATCCAAAATCAACCCTGCGGCAACGGCAACGACGATGACCCCCGTCAGATAGGCGACCATCGCACGCTGCCCCAGCTCCTTACGTATGACGCCTAGTGAGCCGATATTACTGGCCGGACCCGCGAGTAAAAACACCAAAATAGTGCCTGGAGAAATACCACTCAGCATCAGTCCGGCGGCGATAGGTGTGGAAGCTGTAGCGCAGATATACATCGGCACACTGATGACAACCATGACCAGCATGGCCACTAGACCGCTCCCCCAGCGGGTCATGAAATCATCGGGAACCCAAGTCTGAATGGCGGCCGAAAAAAGTAATCCGATCAATAACCATAGGAGAATATCTTTTAGTAGGTCAGTAAATACGTAACCAATGCTAGAAAGAATGGTCTCTTTGGATTCGGTGGATGTATCGCAGCAGTTCTCCTTTTCTGTGCTGCAACAGTTCGCAGTGGTATCAGCGGCCGAAGCAGAAAATACTTGTGCTGGTTGGCTTCGTCCGACCAGCAAACCCGCAACTACAGCTGAAACTATTGCAGTAATGGGTCGAGCGATTGCCATCACTGGACCGAGCATGGCGTAGGTGATGGTCACTGAATCAACACCGGTTTCCGGGGTAGAAACTAGAAATGAGGTCGTCGCCGAGCGCGATGCGCCAGCGCGTCGCAGTCCTAGCGCGGCAGGTAGTACGCCACAGGAGCACAGCGGTAATGGTGCGCCGATCAGCGCTGCTTTTAGAATCGGCCAGAGTCCTTCACCGGTGAGGTGTTTTTCTAGCCAGGCGGTAGGAATGAGAATTTTCAGCAATCCACCGAGGATTAAACCGAGCACCAGCCAGGGTGCGGCATCCAGCGTGAGATGTAGAAAGTTATTGAAGAATTCATTCATAAAAGCAGACCAATTTTTCAGCCCGGATATTGCATGAATTCACGCGATGGTCGCGTTAATTCATGCAATGTCCGAACTAGTATTATCCTAGCCCGAATATTTCATGAATTACACGAGTTCTCGCTTATCTATTGAT
>CAZUAW010000063.1:0-9540 GCA_964618535.1 uncultured Thiotrichales bacterium | reverse complement strand
TGTTTGCCATGCTATACAGAATCTGTATAGCATGGTTCTGAGCTTACTGTTAAATCTGTTTTTAGATAGTAATATCAATACGTTAAATTCTTTTTCTATTTAATCAAATACCGCTATTACTGGCGCATGGTCAGATGGCCTTTCTAGTTTTCTAGGCTCTTTATCAACAATTGAGCTTTGGCAGATTTTTTTCATTGCTTCACTTGCCAAAATTAGGTCAATTCTGAAGCCTCTGTTTCTTCTAAAAGCCAATTGGCGATAGTCCCACCAGGAGTAAATTTTTTCTGGTTGGTCAAAAAGTCTAAATGTATCGGTAAATCCTAGGTCTATTATTCTTTCTAGTGCATCTCTTTCTAGTACGGAGCAGAGAATTCTTTCTGTAGGTTTTTCTGGGTTATAGAGGTCTCTATCTTCGGGGACGATATTAAAGTCACCCAGTACAATATATTTATCGTGATTTTTTTTATCTGTTTCGATAAATTCTGTCACTTTATCGAGCCAGTTTAATTTATATGCGAATTTATCAGATTCAAGTTCTGCGCCGTTCACAACATATAAATTTAATATCCGAACACCATCAATTGTTGCTGCCATGATTCTGCGTTGTGGGTCATCTAAGTTGGGTACGTCGGTAACGATATCTTCGCAGGGTTTTTTGCTGATAATTGCTACGCCATTGTAGGTTTTTTGTCCTGCATAACTTACGTTGTAGCCGGTAGCTTCTATTTCTTCTTTGGGAAAGTTTTCATCGAGTAATTTTGTTTCCTGCAATGCAAGTACATCGGGATCAGCTGATTCCAACCAATCCAGCACATGCGGTAATCTAACTTTTAGTGAATTAACATTCCAGGAGGCAATTTTCATAGTTTTAATCTTCCTAATCTTTATGCTGCTTTAAGACCACTGTGTTTAAGTAATGCTTCTATGCTCGGTTCTCTGCCTCTGAATGCTTTGAAAGATTCCATTGCATCACGTGAGCCACCCACTTCTAATATATTACTTAAAAAGGCTTCGCCCACTTCGGGGTTAAACAGGCCTTCTTCTTCAAATTTTGCATAGGCATCTGCGGATAGAACTTCTGCCCATTTATAACTGTAATAGCCGGCCGCATAGCCGCCACCAAATATGTGGCTAAATCCATGTGGGAAACGATTATATTCCGGTGCTTTAATCACCGAGACTTGGTCGCGAACTTCATTTAGAATTTGCATAACACGTGCGCCTTTAGCGGGATCATATTCGCTATAAATACGCATATCGAAGATGGAAAATTCTAGCTGACGAATCATTTGCATCGCTGCCTGGAAATTTTTGCTGTCTATGAGTTTCTGGTACAAATCTTCTGGTAGCGTTTCACCGGTTTCATAGTGCTTGGCAAACATATCCAGTACTTCGCGTTCCCAGCACCAGTTTTCCATAAACTGGCTAGGTAGCTCTACCGCATCCCATTCAACACCGCTTATACCAGCGACATCGCTGTAATCTATACGTGTGAGCATGTGGTGCAGGCCATGACCGAATTCGTGGAAGAGGGTAATGACTTCATTGTGTGTGAACAGTGCTGGCTTATCACCCACTGGAGGAGATGAGTTACAGGTCATGTATGCGACTGGGGTTTGGGTTCCAGCGGCTGTTACGCGGCGCGAAAGACATTCATCCATCCATGCGCCGCCGCGTTTGTTTTTGCGAGCATAGAGATCTAGATAGAATTGCGCCTGTAAGTCTCCGTTGCGGTCATGGATATCGTAAAAACGCACATCTTGATGCCAGGTTTCCACGTCCTTTCTTGGAGAGATTTTAACTTGATAGAGTTTTTCTACCAGCTCAAACAATCCGGGAACGACCTTATCAACGGGAAAATAGGGCTTTAGATCTTCTTGTGACAAATCATAATAGCTGCCTTTCATTTTCTCGCTAATATAAGTCACATCCCAGGCTTGGACATCATCCATGCAGAGTACGCCTTTGGCGAATTTTTTCAGATCAGCAAACTCGGTTTCTGCCTGCTGTTTACTTCGTGTGGTTAAATCTTTCAGAAAATCCATGACATCAGCTGGAGATTTTGCCATCTTTTTTGCCAACGAACGTTCAGCAAAATTATTGAAACCTAATAATTGTGAGATTTCATGTTTTAGCGCGAGGAGATCTTCAATCACCTGCGAGTTGTCCCAGTCTGAATTAGCCCCTTGATCTGACGCTCGCGTGGCGAAAGCTCGATAGACTTCTTCGCGCAATTCCCTGTCGTTGGCGTAGGTCATAATTGCGATGTAGGAAGGAAATTGTAGTGTTGCAACGCCGCCTTTTAGATCACGACTTTCGGCTTCCTGTTCGAACATTTCTAGCGCGCTTTCTGGCAGACCGTCCAAGTCTTTCTGATCAGGAAAATGTTTGCTCCAGTCATTGGTCGCATCGAGAATATGTTCTTCGAATTTCGCCGATAAATCGCTTAATTGCTTCGATATGTCAGCATAACGCTTCTTATTATCGTTATCTAAATCGACACCGCTAAGACGAAATTCGCGTAAGGTATTATCTAATACTTTTTTTTGGGCTTGATCCAGACTTGCGTAATTGGGCGAATCTACAATGGATTGATAGGCATCGAAGAGCGCTTTATTTTGCCCCATTTCAGTACCGTACTCGCTGAGCATCGGCAGGCATTGATTATAGACTTCGCGCAGCTCTGGTGAATTGGTGACGGAGTTGAGATGCCTAACTGGCGACCAAGCTCTCGACAAACGATCTTCATTGATATCTAGTGGCTCCACTAAAGTGTTCCAACTAGGTTGTGATGGTTGTGCCAATAGTTTTTTTAAACTCTCTCTGTTTTCCTGCAAAATTTGCTTTATTGCAGGAACAACATGCTCTGGTTTTATTTTTTTAAAACTCGGTAAACCATCGGTTGCTAAAAGCGGATTTTCCATTATCTCTGCCCCTAAATAGGTCTATTCTTAGTCTGTGTTAATTGATTTTTAGTATATAAATCAGATACTTAATTTAAACATCGAGGTTTGTGACCTCTAAAGCATTTTGCTCTATAAACGCCCTTCTTGGCTCTACCTGATCACCCATAAGGGTCGTGAATATCGCATCGGCAGAGATGGCATCTTCAATTTTTACCTGAAGCATTCGGCGAGTTTCTGGGTCCATTGTGGTATCCCAGAGTTGGTCGGCATTCATTTCACCTAAGCCTTTGTAGCGTTGAATATTTAAGCCACGGCGAGATTGCTTATCTAGCCAGGTGACTACTTCATCAAACCGAACGACTGGCTGTTTTTTATCCCCACGCTGAATGTAAGCACCTTCGCTCAACAGGCCATCAAGGCTATCGGCAAGATCTCTTAAATATTTGTATTCATTAGATAAAAAGAAGTCCTGACCGAGAACAAACTGGCGTACCACGCCATGTTCGCGACGATCAATCAGTAACCGTGCCGTATCTTCATCCGTTGCTTCAACTGTATAATCGTAATGCACAGCTTGATTTCGCCCATCCTTAAAAGGAGCAAGCAACGCTTTGGCCCAAGACTCCATCGCAGAGACATTACTTAAGTCTGCCTCCTTCATGGGTTGGGTAAAACGCATTTGCTGTAAAATTTCTTTTGGGTATCGTCGGGACATTCTTTCGATGGTACTGTTGACCACTTTATAGCGCTTTACCAGCTCCTCAAATGCCTGTTGGCTAATTGCTGGTGAATTAGAATCAAGATGCAGCGCTGCGCCATCTAAAGCATAGTTGATTAGCAGTGCTTCCAGTTCATTATCATCCTTAACATATTGTTCTTGCTTGCCTTTTTTGAGTTTATAGAGTGGTGGCTGGGCGATATAGATATGCCCTCGCTCGACGATTTCTGGCATTTGACGATAGAAAAAAGTGAGCAATAATGTACGGATATGCGATCCATCCACATCCGCATCAGTCATGATAATAATGCGGTGATAACGCAATTTATCTGGATCGTATTCGTCTTTACCGATGCCGCAACCCAGTGCTGTAATTAATGTGCCCACTTCTGCAGAAGAGAGCATTTTATCAAAGCGAGCCTTTTCAACATTGAGGATTTTACCTTTTAGCGGAAGAATCGCTTGGGTGCGACGATCCCTACCCTGCTTGGCAGAGCCTCCGGCTGAGTCGCCCTCCACGATATAAATTTCTGAGAGTGCCGGATCTTTCTCCTGACAATCTGCTAACTTGCCGGGCAATCCTGCAATATCGAGCGCCCCTTTGCGACGTGTCATTTCACGTGCTTTTCTAGCAGCATCTCTAGCGCGAGCAGCATCGATAATTTTACTGGTGATCGAGCGAACTTCGGCTGGGTTCTCCAATAAAAACTCTTCTAAGCGTTCATGTAAGCCCGATTCAACAACACTCTTTACCTCAGAGGATACGAGTTTGTCTTTGGTTTGAGAGGAGAATTTGGGATCAGGTACTTTGACAGAAACAACGGCTGTTAATCCTTCCCTCGCATCATCACCAGTGGTTGAAACCTTATTCTTCTTTAAGATGCCCTCTCGTTCCATATATTGATTGAGCGTACGTGTTAAGCCAGCGCGGAAGCCAGCAAGGTGCGCTCCGCCATCTCTTTGAGGAATATTATTGGTGAAGCAGAAGATATTTTCCTGATATGAATCATTCCACTGCATCGCAATATCTAAGGTAACACCGTCTTTTTCAGACTGGATACTGATTACAGTGGGATGCAGCGGGGTTTTGTTTGCATTCAAATGCTCTACAAAGGCGATTATGCCACCTTCATATTCGAAGACATCGCTTTTTTGGCTTCTTTCATCCTCCAGGACAATCCGTACGCCAGAATTCAAAAAGGATAGTTCACGCAAACGTTTGGCTAAAATCTCGTAACGGTATTCGGTGATGGCAAATATTTCAGCCGAGGGTTTAAACCAGATTTTTGTACCGGTTCTATCTGAATCACGGACAGCTTTCATTGGCGCAACTGGGTCGCCTAATTGATACGTTTGCTTGTGAACTTTGCCGTCACGATAGATGGTTAGCTTGAGTTCTTCTGAGAGCGCATTCACTACAGAAACGCCTACGCCGTGCAGACCCCCCGAAACTTTGTAGGAGTTATCGTCAAATTTACCACCAGCATGAAGTACGGTCATGATGACTTCAGCGGCGGAAATGCCCTCTTCTGGATGAATATCCACTGGGATTCCACGACCATCATCAAATACGGAAACCGAACTATCACTGTGTAAAACGACTTTTATCTCTGAGCAATGACCCGCCAGCGCTTCGTCGATAGAGTTATCAACTACCTCGAAAACCATGTGATGCAAGCCTGTGCCGTCATCTGTGTCGCCAATATACATACCAGGGCGTTTTCGTACGGCTTCGAGTCCCTTAAGGACTTTAATATTCGACGAGTCGTAAATATCTTCTGACATCAGGGTTCCACAGTCTGGGTAATATTCTAAATTAAGTTTGGATATTGTTTCACGTGAAACAATGAAGTTATTCTATCTGATGAGATTATATCATCTATAACGCAGGGAAACCCTAGACCGCCCGTACTTAAGTTAGTTACTTAAGCGTTTCAACTACTCCATGTTTCACGTGAAACATTTTTGTGCTTTTTTGAATGTCAGAGAGTATGTTTCTTTTTTCGACGGAAGTAATAAACGTCTGTAATTTTAATTTTGAAACAATAGCGAGGACTTTCCCTAGCCGTTTTTGATCCAATTCTGACCCAAGATCATCAAGCAATAATAAGCAGGTCTTTTGCGTATCATGTATAAAGATCTTACTTTGAGCGAGTTTTAGCAATAAAGTAACGTGTTTAATTTGTCCTCTAGAAGCAAATTTTGCTGCGTCTTTTCCGACGTATTGAGTTTCAAAATCAGCCCTATGCGGACCACTATAGGTAAATCCGAGCCGCCTATCTCTTTCGAGGTTGTTGTGAATTTCATATTCTAACGTTTTCGAAACGCTCCATCCTTGCTTATACGAGAGATTAATATCTGAAGCTTCACCGAGTGAATCCGCTAATTCTGGTAGTTGTTTAAGCAATCCTTCCAAGTATTGGTTTCTTACTTCCGTAATGTAGTTACCAGACTCAATCAGGATAGAATCCCAGCTTTGCACCTCTGCCTTTGAAAGATGTTTTTTAAGCGCGGCGTTGCGTTGGGAAAGCGCCCGCTTGTATTTCTTCCATTGATCACGAAAAAACTGATCAGCAAAATATAACCCCCAGTCTAAGAAAGCCCTTCTGTGAGCGGGTTCTCCCGTGAGTAAATCAAAAGAACCTGGGTGAACTGTTTGCACAGGTAAATGCGCTGACAAGGCGCTCATGGCGGTTACCTCTTCATTGTCTAACTTTCCTATCGTCGTTGAATGCCTGCGCTCAATGGCAAGCGAGGTTTCGCGGCCTCTATCAACTGTCACACCGCGTACTACAAATGAGTTATTTTCATATTGAATCAGTTCTCGGGATGAAGAACCGCGGAATGATCGCCCATGAGAAAGCACGTGGATGGCCTCAAGAATGCTGGTTTTACCGGCTCCGTTCTCGCCATAAAATAAATTAAACCCAGATGTGGGCGAAAATACAACTGAAGACAAGTTACGAAAATTGTGGATAGCGAGCTTTTGAAGCTGCATTAATGAATACCTTTTACACCTGAGAATGCGGCGAAAAGATGCATGCTGTAACTAGTTTTAAAGACGCATTGGCATAACGACATAGCGAACATCGCTGATCTCTGGATCACGGATCAATGCACTAGAATTGGGATCTTGGATAGAGATTTGCAGTGAAGCTGTCTGAATAGTGTTACAGATATCAAGTAGGTATTGAACATTAAACCCTACCTCTAGGGAATCTCCAGAATAATCGACTTCCATTTCTTCCTTAGCTTCTTCTTGCTCGGAGTTATGTGCTTGCAGTGAGAGCTTGTTTTCTTCTAGTTTTAAACGAATACCACGGTATTTTTCATTGGAAAGAATAGCTGCGCGTTGCAATGCTTCTCTGAACTCAACGCGATCCACCACTGCTTGATTATCAGATTCTTCTGGGATTACGCGGTTGTAATCTGGAAACCTTCCATCAATAAGTTTAGATACCAATGCTTTGGTTTCTGTTTGTACCTTGATTTGACTGGAGCCTATGGTCACGGTCACATCACCTTCTTCTTCTGCAATTAATCGTTGCAGTTCGGTGATTCCTTTTCTCGGAACAATGACTTGCTGCCTGTCTTCAATATCTAGAGAAATTGGCGATTCGCAAAAAGCTAAACGATGTCCGTCTGTGGCGACTGCTTTTAGACCTGTATTATCCAGCTCCAGTAACAATCCGTTGAGGTAATAACGGACATCCTGATTCGCCATTGAAAACCCTGTTCTATTCACAAGATTGGTTAAAACAGAGCCTGGTATTGGAAACGATGTGGAGGCGCCAGTAATAGACTGGATGGTGGGAAAATCATCCGCAGGAAGACAAGCCAAAGAAAACCGACTTGAACCGGCTTTTAATACTGCTTTCTCATCATTGGCATCGAGATGTAAATCGCGACTCTCTGGTAGATTCTTACAAATATCCAGAAGTTTACGAGCGGGCAGTGCGGCCTGACCTTCTGTTTTGATACTGGTTTGAATCTCGGCTTGTAAAGTAATTTCCAGATCCGTTGCGGTTAAGCTAAGCGTGTTGCCTTCGGCGATGAGTAAAACATTGGCCAGCATGGGCATGGTTTGCCTTCTTTCGATAGCTCCAATCACGCTTTGTAGAGGATTGAGTAAATCGTTTCTTTTGATGCTTAGATCGATCATCTTCTCTTTAATAATATAAGTTATATATAAAGCTTATTACTACTATTATTAGCAACGCTCTAATATGTGAGTAACTGTATTTATCTTAATAAATTCAGTTAGTTAACTTTAAATTTACACTGGGTAACCAGTCTAGAACCCAGTTTGTAGCTTGTCTAATTCCTGTGGATAAAAGTTGAATAAGATTGGCTATAAATCTTATCCCAGTGTTATCCACAGTTTTCTTAAGAGCTTATTCTAATGAGATAAAATTCGTGTCAAATTAGAATAATCCTCATCAAAACGACTGTCCTGCTGTCTGAATTCTTTCACTTTTTTACAGGCATGCAACACAGTTGTGTGGTCACGTCCGCCAAAAGACTCACCTATTTCCGGCAAACTGTGGTTGGTAAGTTCTTTGGATAACGCCATTCCCATTTGTCTAGGCCGAGTAATTGACCGACTTCGGCTAGGAGAATGCAAATCCTTGACGCGGATTTTAAAGTATTCCGCAACAGTTTTCTGAATATTTTCCAGGGTGACCATTTTATCTTGTGCCACCAGCAAATCGCGCAGGGTTTCCTTGGCAAATTCCAGGGTAATTTCCTGTCCCGTAAAACGCGCGTTGGCAGTGACTCTGCGCAAGGCACCTTCGAGTTCGCGGATGTTTGAGCGAATCCGTTCAGCCATCAGAAAAGCGACTTCTGACGGAAGTGGTTGCCCAAATTGTTCAGCCTTTTTTTGTAAGATAGCGACTCGGGTTTCGAGTTCTGGTGGGTCGATTGAGACCGTTAAACCCCAGCCAAAACGGGATTTTAAGCGCTCTTCAAGGCCATCAACTTCTTTGGGGTAGCGATCAGAAGTGAGCACGACTTGACGCTCTCCTTCCAGTAAGGCATTGAAAGTATGGAAGAATTCTTCTTGTGAGCGTTCTTTGCCAGCAAAAAACTGAATGTCATCAATGAGCAGTGCATCAACGGAACGATAATACTTTTTAAAAGCATCTATCTTATTGTTTTGTAGGGCTTTTACCATATCAGCTACAAACCTTTCAGAAGAGAGATAGATGACTTTGGCATCCTTTTTTCGCTTCAGAATTTTGTTGCCAATGGCGTACATGAGATGCGTTTTGCCGAGTCCCACACCACCATAGATAAACAGGGGGTTATACGCCGTACCTGGTTCTTCAGCAGTTTGGCTGGCGGCAGCTCGCGCGAGTTGATTGGATTTACCTTCGATATAGTTATCAAAGGTAAAAGAGGCATTTAGATTGTTGAAAAACCTTGATGAAGTCTGAGCTGCGGGAACAGCACTCCGATGATTAAATTCTGGTTTAACTGCCGGTTCAGGGCTGCTAATGGAATCGGTGCCAACCTCAATTACCACGCGCTGGGTGGTGTCACCGGTTAGCTCTGTTGCCAGTGAAGAAATCAGTGAGTGGAACTGCTTATTCAGCGTATCGACAACAAATCGATTCGGTGCGAGCAGGGTCAACAAACCGGATTGCTCATGCGCCTGAAGCGGCCTGATCCAGGTGCTTACTTCCTGTTCTGATAGTTGCGCTTCCAGCCGCTCAGTACATTGCCGCCAGAGTTGGCTCATCAGTTTAAGGGAATCCTCTAATATTATATTTTATTGCGGTCTATAGGCAGCCGTTAGGTTAGTATCTGATTGCTGACCGAGATCTATAATCATAATCCTATTTGAATGTCAGTGACAGCCTAACCCGAATATTTCATGAATTACACGAGTTCTCGCTTATCTATTGATTCCAC
>CAZUAW010000062.1:6213-9684 GCA_964618535.1 uncultured Thiotrichales bacterium | reverse complement strand
CTAAAAAAGGATCTGGATTTGAAAGTGACGCCGATAGGCAACCCAGCGATGCCAATGAAAATGCCGGATGGGCCAGATTGGCTGAAAGAGAAAGAGCTTAAATTTCCGACTTCTATGATGACGATGATGCCGGGTTTTCAGGGGATGGCAACTTCGATGATGCGTAAAACACTGGAAAATAAGGGGGTTGCGTCCATCGATCAGCTGCGTGATATCTGCGTGGAGTCGGATGTAAAAATGGTTGCCTGTCAGATGACGGTTGATCTATTCAGCTGGAAGCAAGAGGATTTTATTCCTGAGATTCATGAATGGGTTGGGGCGGCTAGTTTTCTGCCTACGGCGCAGAAGGCGGATGTGAGTTTGTTTATTTAGGCCGTGCGCTCAAATATGCTAGTGAATTGGCAATGTTGGGCGTAGTCCAACGAGCCGTCCAGCATTCCCCAACGTCCCGCCGAGAAACGTAGGAAATAGCGGAATTTGGGGGCGCTTTTGTGCGCCCCTTTTTTCGCGCAAAAAAGAGACACTCTCAGCTAGACAACGCCAAATACCACAGATTCTGATGATATCGTAAACTTCGCCTAAAACTAGGAGGTTGCTAACCTGTATTCCTCATTCCCGCTGCGATGGCATTGATGGAGCGGAGCAGGGCACGTAGCCACATATCGTCTTTGCCTTCGGATTGATTATTTCGGTGTCGGTGCAGTAGTGAGACCTGGATATGATTGAGCGCGGTGATGTAAGGCTCGCGTCGATCCAGGGACTTAGCTAGCAAGGGAGATTCTTCCATCAGAATGTCTATTTCAACAATCTCTAAGACGTGTTTGCTGGTGCGTTGAAACTCGGAACGGACTTTCTCGAAAATAGGCCGAGCGGTCGCCTGATCTTTTGCCAGTGAGACGTATTCCTGAGAGACATTCATTTCTGCTTTGGTGAGCGCCATTTGTACGTTGCTCATCAAAGTTCTAAAAAATGGCCAGTTGGCATATAGGTGTTGTAGTTTCGCAAGATTGCCGGCGTCGCTATTGATGTACTGCGCCAATGCAGAACCAATTCCGTACCAGGCTGGAATGGTGTGGCGAGACTGTGACCAGCCAAATACCCAGGGGATCGCACGGATGGAATTTTTTGACCGCGATGCTTTCCGGTGTGACGGGCGTGAGCCGATATTGAGCTGACCTATTTCCTCAACCGGTGTGGTTTCGTAGAAATAATCCAGAAAACCTTCAGTATGGTCGGTTAGATCTCGATAGGCATCTTCACTGGCTGCCGCGAGATTTTCCATGATGGGTAGGAACTCTGGATCGACCTCTGGCGCATCTTCGACCAAATTAAGCGATGCCTTCAGTAGACCGGTTGCGCCCATGGAAATTTCGTAAGCAGCGGTCTCGACGTTACTGTAGTGGTAGGTTAGAACTTCGCCTTGTTCGGTAACTTTTATGTGTCCGTGAACGGTGCCAGCCGGTTGGGAGAGAATCGCCTCGTGGGTGGGGCCACCACCTCGACCCACTGTGCCGCCACGACCATGAAACAGGCGACAGTCGATGCCGCGTGGCTGAGTGATGGCAATGATCTTTTGCTGAGCTTCAAACAGGTTCCAATGTGATGCGAGCGTGCCACCGTCTTTGCAGGAATCTGAATAACCGAGCATGACTTCTTGTAAATTGCCAGATGCGCCGAGGTATTTTTGATAGGTTGGGTTGTCGAGCAAAGTGGTCAGGACTGAATCGGTGTGCTTGAGGTCTTCTATGGTTTCAAATAGTGGGGAAACAATAATGTGCGCGTAGGTTTCTCCAGCATCATCGACACCTGCCAGACCGGTCAGTCGAGCCAAAAATAGCACTTCCAGCACATGTGCAGCGATGTGAGTCATGGAAATCACGTATGCGCCGACAACTTCAGGGCCGATTTCTTTGCGCAATTCAGTGATCGTGTGAAAAACCTCTATGGTTTCAGCTGACATTTCACTGTAGTCAGTTGCTGGAATGCTGAGGTCACTACGTTCGATTTGTTCCGCCAGGCAATCGACTTTTTCGGCATCGCTCATGGCAGCATAGTCGATGTTATCAGCAGCCTTGAGGATTTCTGCGACTGCTTCGCTATGCACGGTGGATTCCTGGCGGATATCCAGTTGCATCAAATGAAAGCCAAAACTTTCGACCAAACGGATCAAGTCTCTGAGTTTGCCACGTGTCACCAGACGATCTCCATGCGAAATTAGGGAGTCACGAATCAAGCAAAGGTCGTTGAGTAAATCACTGCTGTTGGCGTATGAATCTGCGGGTAATTCAATTGTTTTATCAGGGTTTTCGATTCGGGATCCAACTGTCGCAAGCGTTTGTTCAAGGCGATGAATCATCACGTAAAGTTTGCGTCGGTAAGGTTCTTTGGAGAATTTTTGTTCGTCTTGAAAAACAGCACTGGCCAGCTCGTTATCCGCTTGTAACGATTTAATAAATGCTTCGGTCGGCTGGCAAAAAGTTGAGGAATGAGTGAGCGAATGGCGCAGCTCTTTTGTGCGTTTGAGGTATTCTCCAAGCACTTCTTGCATCTGGAGGCGGGTGGCGAGCCGCGTGGTCGCTGGTTTGACGAATGGGTTACCATCGCGATCCCCTCCAATCCATGAGCCAAAACGAATAAAACTGGGTACTTGAACGATAGGTTGTGAGTTTTCATCCTCACCGTAGGTCTTGCTAATCGCGCGTTCAAAAAACCGATAGGTCATTGGCACGGCGCGAAACAAGCTTTTGCGAAAGTAATAAAGTCCGTTTTTAATTTCGTCAATGACTTCCGGTTTTTTATTGCGGACTTCATTGGTCTGCCACAGCACGATAATTTCGGATTCCAGCCGGCGCAGGATTAATTCTTTATGCTCTTTGCCCAGTCGAGGTTTTTGCAGCTTGTCAGTAAGCACAAAAATTCGACGCAGCGCTTCCATGATGGTGCGGCGTCTTGCCTCAGTTGGGTGAGCTGTGAAAACCGGCATGTAGGAAAGCTGTCCAACCAGCTTTTCCAGATCGTCGATAGAAAGTCCGTCTTGATGGAGTTCCCTAATGGTGTGGTCAAAAGAACCTTTCCATAAGGTGCCGCCAGTGTTCAGTATCCGTTGTCGCCAACGATATGATGAAGATTCCTCAGCAATATTGACCAGGCTGAAATAGGTATTAAACGCACGAATCACCAGCTCCAGAGCATCGTGATCGAGGGCGTTGATGGTTTCGATCAGCACCCGTCGCTTGGCGTCATTGGGGTGATTATGCTGCTCAATAAAGCCCAGCCTGATGGTTTCGACCGCAGTGAGAATGTCTTCACCGGCATGACTTTCGATCACCTTGCCTAGAATGTTACCCAGCAGTTTTACCTGTGAGCGGAGAAGTTTGTCATCGTAGCTGGTGGGTTGTGGCGCAAGTAATGTCATTAGGGAGTAATATAGTGGGGATTAACGAGCCGGCATTATACAGATTAGGCGGATCA
>CAZUAW010000062.1:0-6113 GCA_964618535.1 uncultured Thiotrichales bacterium | reverse complement strand
CCGGCATTATACAGATTAGGCGGATCAAATGTGATGGAAGGGAGAAGCAGCGATGGCTATGTGTATTTGGGAGCCGCACTCGTTTGGGTGAAGACGAATTTCTCTATTTTTTAGTTGCCCTCCTTTTATGCCGGTCTTAAATAAATATAAACCCTATTCTTGTGATGGTAAACTCACTGAGAGTTAGCGAAAGAACAGTACAATTGCTACTTCATTATGGAGCAGCAATATATTAGGGCTAGACAGGATGAATCCAGTTACTTCTATTAACGCAAATACCAACTATTCACAGACACTGACTTCATCGGTTAGCTGGCGGCGTCTTGAGGCGCATTTCAAAGCAATCGAATGCGATCACATGGTAGATATGTTTGCTGCGGATCCTCAGCGTTTCGAGAGATTCTCCATTCAGTTTGAAGATATCCTGCTGGATTTTTCGAAGAACAGAATCAACGAAGAAACGTTTAACTTATTAATGAATCTCGCCACCGAGCGAGATGTGCCGTTGTGGCGAGAGTTGGAATTCTCTGGCGAAAAAATTAACACCACTGAAAAGCGAGCGGTATTGCATACCGCATTGCGTAATCAGTCTGATCGTCCAGTATTGGTCGATGGCGTTGATGTAATGCCAGCCGTCAGACAAGAGCTCGAGCATATGCGCACCTTTGCTGCAGGCATTCACTCCGGCGAGTGGAAAGGTTTTAGCGGCAAGAAAATTACTGATGTTGTGAATATTGGCATTGGCGGGTCTGATATGGGGCCGTCTTTTGTGAGTTCAGCACTGAAGCCATATCAATGCAAAGGTATTACACCGCATTTTGTCTCTAATGTAGATTGCGCAGATATCGCCAATACGCTGGGAATTCTCAATCCAGAAACCACTTTATTTATCATTTCCTCAAAAACCTTTACTACCCAGGAAACGATCACCAATGCTTGGACCGCCAGAGATTGGCTGCTTTCTTTTGCAGATTCAGAAGATGCAGTGGCAAAACACTTTGTTGCGGTCTCCGCTAATGAGGAAGCGGTGGCTGAGTTTGGTATTCAGCCAGAAAATATGTTCCGTTTCTGGGATTGGGTTGGCGGCCGTTACTCGGTTTGGTCAACCATAGGCCTGCCGGTTGTTCTAGCCATAGGTATGGAGAATTTTGAATCGTTGCTGGAAGGTGCGAATGCAATGGATAAGCATTTTCTACACTCTCCATTAGAGCACAATATGCCCGTGATTATGGCGATGCTGGGTATCTGGTACATCAATTTCTTTAAGGCTGGGTCACATGCGGTATTGCCGTATTGTGAGTATCTGGTTAGCTTTCCCGATTATCTTCAACAAGCAGATATGGAAAGTAATGGTAAATCTGTTGATCGGGATGGAAACAAGCTTGATTACGATACCGGCCCAATTGTTTGGGGCAAAGCAGGCACCAATGGTCAGCACGCTTTCTATCAACAGTTGCATCAAGGTACACGACTGTTACCCGCAGATTTTATTGCGCCAGTTCAATCGCCGCATTTAATGGGTGACCATCAGCAAAAGCTTCTGGCTAACTTTTTTGCCCAGACTGAGGCATTGATGAAAGGTCGCACCCCAGCAGAGGCAGCTGAGCTATTAAACTCTTCCGGCTTGCCTGATGAGGCGGCGCAGGAACGTCTGCCATTTGTCGTCTTTAGAGGCAACGTGCCAACCAATAGTTTGGTATTTAAAGCTCTGTCACCGCGTACTTTGGGATCGTTGATGGCGCTGTATGAGCACAAGATTTTTGTTCAAGGCGTTATCTGGGGGATTGATTCATTTGACCAATGGGGTGTCGAGTTGGGTAAGACGCTGGCCGAAGCTGTTTTGCCTGAATTGCAAACTTTGGAAAAAACTGAGACGCATGATTCATCCACCAATGGATTGATCAACTACTGCAAATCTCTCGACTAGAGTAGATGTGGAGGCCGCTCCGCCAGATACTCGAAAGAATCAACATCTTCGCAGCGGGGCACTTTTTTTACTGCGAGTGCAGTTTTATCCTAACGTCTGTCCGCTCTCGCAAGAGTGATGACCTCAACTGATTTCGCCCCGCCTCGCTTCAGGCATTTTGCCAGTTCCGCTGCGGTTGCTCCGGTGGTCATGACATCATCGACAATCAAAATACTTTGCGGAATAAATTTTTTATTAATCTTAAATGCTCCCGCCAGATTCGATTTTCTCTGTCTTGGTTTTAGACCAGTTTGAGCTTCGGTATATTTTTTACGGGTGATTAGATGATTATCAACCGGTATTCCCATCGCTTTCTTAATTCTTAACGCCAGCTCACTCGCTTGATTAAACCCTCTTTCTTTCAATCGTTTACGGTGTAACGGAACCGGAATGAGAATATCCGGCATGGTCTGCATCTGGTCTTGTAAATAGTCTGACATAAGCTTTCCGAGCAATCTCAAGCTATGCAGCTGGTGCTGGTATTTTAGTTGATGAATCAGGTTGGTCACCGGTGCTTGGTAAAGATAAGGGCTGTAAACGCGATCGAATGCAGGGCGATGTGCCAGGCATTGGCCGCAGAGCGAATACTGGAGTTTTGGCAATGGAATGGCGCAGATCTCACAGCGATGTTGATAGCTCGGTAGATCGTCATCACAGGCAGAACAGAGCATTGTGGAATGATTGGAACGGCCGCCGCATAGATGGCACGGTTCGATGATACTCTTTTCAACTCGCTGAATCAGTCGCGAAACGGTATTATTCAGCAGCATGAAATTTGAACTCCAAGTTACCCATGACTGAAACCACTACTGTCGAGAAAGTTGTCACCGCAGAATCTTCGCGCCGTGCTGCGCAATGGATGGATATCGGGAATCTCATTACAACGTTTTCTCCAGTATTGTTGCCGTTCTGGTTTGGCGCATCGATGTTTATTTATGCAATGAATCGGCATCATCCCAATGAGCGAGTAGGTCACCACACGCAGTGGGCGGCCTATCGTTTTTACGGTTTGATCGGGATAGTGATTCCCGTGGCGACCTTTTTTCCTGTAGAAATCGTTTATTATTTGGTCCTGTGGGCTGTGCTAGCGGTAATTTTAATACCTTGGACGATAATCAGTCTGCGTAAGATTAGAAAGGAACAATGGCACGATATTACGTACACCAAAGAGTAACCAGTGTAGTGTATTGAACTAATAGCAGATATAGAAAGCCAGTAAATACGCGAGTGTTAGGCGCCGTCTACAGTTAATAGTGGTTCTATGAACAAGGGCGGGAACAAAGCAATCGCGTATTTAATGGCTTCCCTTCGGGCGAGCCGAGGCAGGCCATCTGCGGTGTTGCGTCCTCTTAAGGTAGGGAAACTAGCTTTGCGAGGACGCGCCTAACAGCTGACCCGCCTCGGCTCGTCTATATCAGCTATTAGTCCGATACACTGCACTCGCAGATGAGCAGTTACCGAGCAGAGATATAATCATGATGGAAATAAGAAACGATTGGACAATTGATGAAATCGCCGAGCTATTTGAGCAGCCTTTTATTGATTTGTTGCACACCGCGCAAACGATTCACCGCGAGAATTTTGATCCTAACGAGGTGCAGGTCAGCGCCTTGCTGAGTATCAAAACCGGTGCTTGTCCTGAAGACTGTGGTTACTGCCCACAAAGTGCCAGGCATGAAAATGAATTGGAGCGCGAACGATTGTTGCCGCTGGACGAGGTGATCGAATCAGCCAAGGCTGCACAAGCTAACGGTTCTACCCGTTTTTGCATGGGCGCTGCCTGGCGTAACCCTACCGATAAGAATCTGGAGCGGGTCATTCCGATGATTCAAGCGGTGAGATCGCTGGGTATGGAGACTTGTGTGACACTGGGAATGCTAAGCGAAGCACAGTCCAAGCGTCTTAAAGAAGCTGGACTGGATTACTACAATCATAATCTCGATACATCGCCGGAATTTTACGGCAACGTGATTACTACCCGAACCTACGAGGATCGCCTTGAAACGTTGAACCATGTGCGCGATGCAGGGGTGAATGTTTGCGCGGGTGGCATTTTGGGGCTGGGTGAGACACGTCGGGATCGTGCCGGTTTGTTGCAGCAACTTGCCAATTTGCCGAAGCATCCTGAATCTGTGCCGATCAATAATCTGGTGCAGGTCGAAGGGACACCGCTGGCAGGTGTCGAAAAACTCGATCCACTAGAATTTGTTCGCACCATTGCCGTTGCTCGAATTTTGATGCCGCTCGCCTGGGTACGATTATCCGCAGGCCGCACTGAGATGAGCGATGAAATCCAAGCACTCTGCTTCATGGCAGGTGCCAATTCCATGTTTTACGGTGACAAGTTACTGACCACGCCAAATCCCGAAGCAGATCAGGATAGACAATTGCTCAAAAAGCTCGGTATGCGTTTTACCCAGCCTGATCGCCACACGCAACCGGAAGCACAAACTGCCTGAATGCGTGATTTTCAGCAGGATCTCGACAGCAGAAAACAGCAATACCTGTATCGATCACGGCGGACAACCAGCAGTCCGCAAGCACCGGTGATGCAAATTGATGGCCGTGAGGTGATCAGCTTTTGCAGCAACGATTATCTTGGTCTTGCTAACCATCCCAAAGTCATCAAAGCATTTCAGCAAGCGAGCAATGAGTTTGGCGTGGGTGCTGGCGCGGCGCATCTTATCAACGGCCATAGCCGCTACCATCATCAGCTCGAAGTAGCATTGGCCGCATTCGTTGGCACCGAGCGCGCGCTGTTGTTTTCTACTGGCTACATGGCCAATCTTGGCGTCGTCCAGGCGCTGATGAAACGCGGTGACAGGATTTTCGCAGATCGCCTCAATCATGCGTCTTTGATTGATGGCGCACGTTTATCAGACGCCAGATTGCACCGTTACCCGCATCAAAATATTGCTGGGCTGGAGAAGTTACTCAAAAGCAAACCAGCAGATCAACGCCTGATCATGACCGATGGCGTCTTCAGTATGGATGGCGATATTGCACAATTAAGTGAGTTGATGCGGCTGGCAAATACTCACGATACCTGGCTGCTGGTGGATGATGCGCATGGCTTGGGCGTGCTGGGAGCAAACGGTCGAGGCAGTTTGGAAGCGCTCGACGTTCCAAATCAGAAAAACCTTATCCTGATGGGAACGCTGGGCAAAGCTTTTGGTGTCGCAGGTGCTTTTGTAGCCGGTTCCGAATCGCTGATTGAAACTCTGATCCAGACCGCCAGAACTTATATTTTCACTACTGCAATGCCTGCGGCAACAGCTGCAGCGGCAATGACTAGTCTAAAAATCATTCAGTCAGAGCCACAACGTAGAGCTCGACTGCATGATCGGGTGAAATATTTTAAAGATCATGCCGCAGCCACAGGAATAGCGTTAATGGACTCCCCAACACCCATACAATGTATTGTTTGCGGTGAGAATAAAGTGGCTGTCGAGATGAGTGAAAAACTCTGGCAAGCAGGTTTTCTTGTCACCGCTATTCGACCACCAACCGTGCCAGATGGAACCGCGCGTTTGCGGGTAACGCTTTCAAGTGAGCATACCGTTGAGCAAATTGATCAGTTGTTTGACTGTCTTCAGCGTTAGGATTAGCTAGTTCTTAACCAATGGCCGACTGGTTTGCGCGCAGGTATAGCCGCGCTCATCAATGTAGATTGCGCCACCAAAGGTTGATTTCGCACGTTGTTTAACTTCTCGGGCAGCAGCAATAATCTCATGGTGACTGAGAAACTTCCCTGGTTCGGCCTGAACAGCGCCCAATGCCAGCGTGAAAAATGGTGAAAAGACGCGTCTTCCCATTCGGTCGAAGGTGCTGATGCCTTGATTGTAGCGGTGTTTCTCAGAGTAAAACTGAGCCGCTTTAAACGAACATTTTCGTTCCATATTTTCGCAGCGTTCGAACCAGTCAGGGCTTTGAAAAATGAGTGTAAAATCATCGCCTCCGGTATGCGCTACAAAGTCCAAGTCTGGGTCGATAAAATCTTGCAACATCCCCGCAACAAAGAGAATGACCTCATCGCCACGGCTATAACCGTAGGCATCATTAAAGGCCCTAAAGTCATTAATATCGCAATGTATTAATCGTTGCATAAGTAATGGCAGTTATGCCTTTATGAAATTCCTTCCAAAAT
>CAZUAW010000061.1:6831-9772 GCA_964618535.1 uncultured Thiotrichales bacterium | reverse complement strand
CTGCGTTTTCTTCGGTGATTTCAAGGCCAGAATCAGCGAGTGCATCAATAGATGCGCCGATACCATAATGGATGAAAGCATCCATTTTTTTCTGGTTTTTGGGGGTAATGTATTTTTCGGGATCAAATCCTTGCACGGTGCCTGCAAATTTGACTGAAAACTCCGACACGTCGTAGTTGGTAATAGGCCGAATACCACTCTTACCTGCAGTGATATTTGCCCAGGCAGTGTCCACGCTGGAACCAACGGGGGAAACAATTCCCAACCCTGTGATTACAACGCGACGCTTGCTCATGATAATCAGGAATCAGGAGCAACCATGAAGACTGCTCCTGAAAAAATTAGGCCTGATGTGCGTTGATGTAATCAACGGCGAGTTGAACAGTGGTGATTTTCTCAGCTTCTTCATCGGGGATTTCGGTATCAAATTCCTCTTCTAAAGCCATCACAAGCTCAACAGTATCCAGTGAATCCGCGCCGAGATCATCGACAAAGGAAGATGCTAGTTTAACTTCATCTTCCTTAACACCTAACTGCTCAACAACAATTTTTGACACGCGGTCTTCTATACTACTCATATTCAATTTCCATCAGTAATTATTAACAAATTCGGAATTAACAGCAAAAAACCAGTGATTGACTCTGCTGCCCAGCCCTGAAGTGGGCGTATTGTAGTGAAATACGTCGTCGGGTGCTACTAGTACGCATTTTCATGTAAAAAAACCACTTATGGCATGTACATTCCGCCATTCACATTCATGGTCTCACCCGTGATATAAGTGGCTTCATCTGAGGCAAGAAACGCAACAGCATTGGCGATATCTTGCGGATCACCGAGACGACCTAGGGCAATCTCTTTTTGTAGTGCCTCGCGTTGCTCATCAGGCAATGCTTTGGTCATATCGGTATCAATAAACCCTGGCGCTACCGTGTTAACGGTAATGCCTCGGGAGCCAACCTCACGTGCCATTGATTTGGCAAAGCCGAGCATGCCAGCTTTTGCGGCAGCATAATTTGCCTGACCAGCATTGCCAGTTAAGCCAACGACTGAGGCAATATTAATAATTCGACCCTGACGTTTTTTCATCATACCGCGCAGGCATGCTTTACTAAGACGAAAAACGGAGCGTAAGTTTGTGTTGATCACATCATCCCACTGATCCTCTTTCATTCGCATCAGGAGGTTATCGCGAGTGATGCCCGCATTATTGACTAGAATAGTGATCACACCAAAATCATCAGCGATGGTTTTCATTAAGGTTTCGATGCTATCCAGATCACCCACATCCAGCACCAGGCCTTTGCCTTGATCACCGAGATACTCGCAAATTGAATCTGCGCCACCTTGCGTTGTTGCCGTGCCTATAACAGTCGCTCCACGCGTCGCCAGGGTTGTGGCAATGGCTTTACCAATGCCCCGGCTGGCACCGGTCACTAGCGCGATTTGTCCTGATATGCTCATGTCTTCTCTCCATCATTAGGTTCTCCTTCACAATAGGCCAGTGCTGTTTCCATACTGGCCGAGTCTTGCATGCAAACAGCCGCAAGACCTCTTCTGTCGATTCTTTTGGCTAACCCTGTTAGCACCTTGCCGGGGCCAAACTCTATAAGTTTAGTCGCGCCCAATGCTTGCATTTGCAGTACTGATTCAACCCAGCGCACCGGGCTATGTAACTGACTCACCAGCGCCTGCTTAATCTCGTCAGGTTTCGTCAACGCAGTCGCGCTGACATTATGGATGACGGGAATAACCGGTTCACGGACATTGATATCAACAAGCCTTTGCGCAAGCTGATCAGCCGCTGAACTCATCAAGGAGCAATGCGAAGGCACACTCACCGGCAATATAATTGCTCGCTTTGCACCGGCTTCCTTGGCGGCTTCACAGGCGCGCTCAACGGCCTCACGATTACCGGCAATGACCACCTGCCCAGGAGAATTAAAATTAACCGCAGAAACCACCTGCCCCTGCTCTGCGCCAGCGCAAACAGCGATGACTGCATCATCTTCCAGCCCGAGAATCGCAGCCATTGCGCCCTCCCCCGAGGGTACAGCAGCTTGCATTAATCTACCGCGTTCTGCGACCAGCTCTACAGCGGCGGAAAAGTCCAATGCATCAGCACAAACCAACGCTGTGTATTCACCTAAACTATGGCCAGCCATGATCACGGGCGTGCAACCGTTTTTCGATTGCCAAACACGCCAGGCAGCAACACCCGCTGCTAGCATCAAAGGCTGAGTATTCTCGGTATTGTTGAGATCAGCCTCGGGACCTTGCTGGGCCATTACCCATAAATCTTTGGAAAGCACTTCAGAGGCTTGTGCAAACGTCTCAGCTACCAAAGGCGAGCCTGAAGCAAGATCGGACAACATCCCCAGTGATTGAGATCCCTGACCGGGGAATACGGCAGCAATAGTTGTCATCGTTAATAATTCCGAGGGTAAAAAGTCGCTAAGTTTAGGGCTGGAGCTATGCGATGGCAAATGAAACCAAAAAACGGCAGATCGGTTCATTATAAAGACACGACGCCTCATGCCTCTATCCATCAACGAATCAGTTCGACTTTAACCCCGAGGCTTCCAGTAAAACTTAACCAGGCTCGATCTGTTGTCAAGGTAATGCACTCTAGGTACTTTGCTGTCATCAGGCATGCTCTATCGCCCAGAGAGAGCCCTTTAGAAGCAGTCAACGCTCGGATACCACCTGTTGCGATGGCAACATCCTTGCTATATGCAAGACAGGGTAAATCCAGCTCATCGAGCAGCACCCGTATTTCACCATCAGGAATACCCGCCTTATTCAAAACGGTAACCACTTCGGCAAGATTTACCGTTGAAATCACACTCTCGGCAAAATGTTGCGAGACAGTAGTAGCGCCTGGCTCATCATTCAACAAAGCCAATAGAGCTGATGCATCCAATACATATTTATAACTCATTG
>CAZUAW010000061.1:0-6731 GCA_964618535.1 uncultured Thiotrichales bacterium | reverse complement strand
TTATAACTCATTGGCTAGTTCTTGCTTTCTTTCTTGAGCAAGCAATTCAACCAAATCAACTTCTGCACCCAGGTATTTTTTGACTCTGCTCTGTGCCTTTTTAATGGAAACATCAACAGGTGATATTTCAATATGCCCTTTTTTTAAGGTCAGCATGACTCCATCCCCCTGTTTCAGCCCAAGATTTTTTCTAAATTGTGCGGGTAAAACCAGTCTTCCGGATTTATCGATTGTGGCTAAATAGTTCATATTACTTAATATCTGTCTATATGCATCCGATTATAACGGCATTAATTAATATCTGCCATAAACGTAAACAAGGGAAAATATTAACGACCCGTGGAGCAGAATTATGATGGTTTAGAGAAAATACCCCCAAATCAGTCAATAATTAACCGATTCCTGACGGATAATCTACGTAAAAACTTGTTTTATTGAGCTACATAGTGATAATTGCCGCCTTCGATAGTGAGTAAATTTTAAAAATGGCAAAACAAGACGTTATAGAAATGCAGGGAATTGTAAAAGAAACTCTGCCCAATACCATGTTTCGAGTTGAACTCGAAAATGGTCATTTAATTACGGCCCATATTTCAGGGCGCATGCGTAAGCATTACATTCGGATCCTGACGGGTGATGATGTCACTGTAGAAATGACGCCGTATGACTTATCCAAAGGAAGAATCACCTACCGTAGCAAGTAATCCTAACCTTTCAGGTTATCAGGGTTGAGTCCTACTCAACCTTTGCAGGGACATTGGTTGGTCGATAGTCAAATTTTAACTCACCATCGACGAACTCAATTTTTACTCTACCGCCCTTCATCAGCTTGCCGAACAGAACCTCTTCTGCCAGCGGCTTTTTGATGTGCTCCTGAATTAGACGAGCCATTGGGCGCGCGCCCATTTTTTCATCGTAGCCTTCAAGGGCGAGCCATTCGCGGGCACTATCATCCACAACCAAAGACACGTTCTTCTCCTCCAGCTGTGATTCCAGTTGGATGATGAATTTATCTGCCACGTTACGAATAAATCGAGTAGCCAGCGTTTTGAACTGGATGATGGTATCGAGGCGATTTCGAAATTCTGGCGTAAACACGCGCTTGACGACTTCCATCGCATCGGTCGTATGATCTTGACGAGTAAACCCAACTGAGGCGCGACTGGCTTCCTGAGCACCTGCATTACTGGTCATCACCAAAATAATATTACGGAAATCAACCTTTCGGCCATTGGAGTCTGTCAAGGTGCCATGATCCATGACCTGCAGCAGTAAATTGAAGACATCTGGATGCGCTTTTTCGATTTCATCCAGCAGCAAAACAGCGTGAGGCGATTTCAACACGGCATCGGTCAACAAACCACCAGCGTCATATCCCACATAGCCAGGAGGCGCACCAATCAGGCGCGACACGGTATGTCGCTCCATGTATTCGGACATATCGAAGCGAATCAGCTCGATACCCAATACTTTTGATAACTGGCGTGTGACTTCGGTCTTCCCCACACCGGTTGGGCCGGTAAACAGGAATGAACCGATGGGCTTATCTTCATTACCCAGACCGGAGCGTGACATCTTGATGGCGGCGGAGAGATTATCTATTGCCTCATCTTGGCCAAACACCACCATTTTGAGGTTACGCTCAAGATTACGCAGTGAATCCTTGTCTGAGGCCGAAACGCTTTTTGGTGGAACTCGCGCCATTTTTGCTACAATCGCTTCAATATCCTGCACGTTAATAACTTTTCGCCGCGTCTCAGAAGATTGCAATCGACGATTAGCGCCAGCTTCATCGATGACGTCAATCGCCTTGTCGGGCAAATGTCGGTCAGTAATATATTTTTCAGCCAAATCCGCAGCTACACGCAGAGCGTTGTTGGTGTATTTGATCTCATGGTGTTCTTCAAACCGGCTTTTAAGACCCAGTAAAATCTTGTATGTCTCTTCCGCACTCGGCTCTTCAACATCAATTTTCTGGAAGCGACGCGCCAGTGCGTGATCTTTTTCGAAGATGCCTCGATATTCACTGTAGGTGGTTGAACCGATGCATTTCAGCTCACCATTGGATAGCGGCGGTTTAATCAAATTTGAGGCATCCATGACACCGCCGGAGGCTGATCCGGCTCCAATAATAGTATGAATCTCGTCGATAAATAAAATTGCATCATCTGCTTTCTTTAGTTGTTTGAGCACTGCTTTGAGGCGCTTCTCGAAATCTCCGCGATACTTTGTACCGGCAACCAGCGCGCCTAAATCGAGTGAGTAAATAATGGCTTTTGAAAGTACCTCAGGCACTTCACCATCGACAATCTTCTTTGCCAGACCTTCAGCAATTGCGGTCTTTCCCACACCAGCCTCGCCCACCAGTAGAGGGTTGTTTTTGCGTCTACGACAGAGAATCTGTGCGGTGCGCTCAAGTTCATCATCGCGTCCAATCAGTGGATCAATTTTGCCTTGTTTGGCTCGCTCGTTAAGATTTGTGGCAAATTCTTCCAAAGGTGACTGCGATGCTTCTTCCGCATTCACTTCGTTACCTTCGGTACTAATGGCTTCATCACCCTCTTCTTCTAATTTGGTAATGCCATGGGAGATATAGTTGATTACATCCAGTCGAGTGATTTCCTGCTTGTTAAGCAAGTACACAGCGTGCGATTCCTGCTCACCAAAAATCGCAACCAGTACATTCACGCCGCTGACTTCTTTTTTACCGGAAGACTGCACATGAAAGACCGCCCGTTGAAGCACCCGCTGAAAACCTAATGTTGGCTGAGTATCGCGGGAATCATCTAACGGCAGCAACGGGGTATGCTCATCAATAAATGCGCTCAGATCACGCCCTAGTTGTGTGAGATCTCCACCACACACGCGCAACAGATGTGCCGCTGTATCATTATTTAAAATCGCTAACAACAGATGCTCGACCGTCATGAATTCATGGCGTTTCTCTCGCGCATCCTTAAAGGCTTGATTGAGAGATGTTTCGAGTTCTTTGTTTAGCATTCGTAAATTCCTCTAATGGTTCAGTCAGAAATAGCCTATTTCTGACTGTTTTTTATTGCTTTTTAAACTGACTAAGCTTCTTCTGAAGTACAGAGCAATGGATGATTATTTTCGCGTGCAAATTCATTGACCTGCGAGGTTTTCGACTCGGCGATATCGCGAGTAAAAGCACCGCAGATTCCTTTACCCTTGGTGTGAACATTGAGCATCACCCGGGTTGCATTTTCACGATTAAGATTAAAGAACTTTTCTAGTACCGTGACAACGAACTCCATCGGGGTATAGTCGTCGTTCAATAAAACTACGTTGTAAAGATTCGGTTCTTTTAACTCCGGCTTGGCTTCTTCAACCACCAAACCCAAGTCATCATCATATTGCTGTTTATCTGACATTTTTACGTATTATCTCAGTCTCTGTATGCACGTTTCTGATCCTTCACATGCCCTTGATAATTTGATCGCCAAATCCAGAGCAGGAAACCTTCGTTGCACCATCCATCAAACGTTCGAAATCGTAAGTGACGTTTTTACTGGAAATTGCCGCTTTAATTCCGTCAATTATCAAGTCTGCCGCTTCGAGCCAGCCCATGTGACGGAGCATCATTTCGGCAGAAAGAATCAATGAACCAGGATTCACTTTATCTTGACCTGCATATTTTGGTGCGGTTCCGTGGGTGGCTTCAAATAGGCCAATAGTATCAGATAGATTTGCGCCTGGAGCGATACCGATGCCACCCACCTGCGCTGCCAGTGCATCAGAGATGTAGTCGCCATTCAGGTTCATGGTTGCAATCACTTCGTACTCCGCTGGACGCAGTAAGATTTGTTGCAAAAATGCATCAGCAATCACATCTTTAACAATGATCTGCTTACCGGTTTTAGGGTTTTCAAACTGATGCCAGGGGCCGCCGTCCAAAGGCTCTGCACCAAATTCATCGCGCGCAATTTCGTAACCCCATTCTTTAAAAGCACCTTCAGTAAATTTCATGATGTTGCCCTTGTGGACAAGCGTCATGGAACTGCGATCATTATCTACTGCATATTGCAGTGCTTTGCGCACCAAGCGTTTGGTACCTTCGCTGGAAATTGGTTTAATGCCGATGCCGGAGGTATCAGGAAAACGAATTTTCGATACACCCATTTCATTGGTGAAAAACTCGATGACTTTTTTAACTTCATCTGAGCCAGCTTCCCATTCCACACCGGCGTAGATATCTTCCGAATTCTCACGAAAGATTACCATGTTGGTTTTTTCAGGCTCTTTCACGGGGCTGGGGGTGCCATCAAAATAACGCACTGGGCGCAGACAGAGGTATAAATCTAGCTGCTGGCGCATTGCCACGTTAAGCGAACGGATTCCGCCTCCAACTGGTGTGGTCAAGGGACCTTTGATTGCGACCAGATATTTTTTAATCGCATCCAGCGTTTCATCCGGTAACCAGGTGTTTTCACCATACACTTCATTGGCTTTCTCGCCAGCAAAGATTTCCATCCATGCAATACTGCGTTTGCCTTGATAGGCTTTCTCAACTGCTGCATCAATCACCTTGAGCATCACCGGGGTAATATCAACACCAGTGCCATCGCCCTCGATATACGCGATAATGGGGTTATCAGGTACGTTCAGGGAATTATCGGCGTTGGCTGTAATTTTCTCTCCAGATACCGGTGTTTCGATGTGCTCAAAAGCCATTCATTGTCTCCATTTTTTGAGGATTTTTAAAAGGTTATGACGAATCTACAGTTAGATCATTATATACCGAAATCACTACCGGTTTCTTGGATTTTCTCAGTCAGTCTTGCTGATGATCTGCTCGATAATATTGGGGTTAATAGCCGCATTTTTCAAGTTCGGAAGGATTTTTTATGAGCCAAAAAACGCCTGTTATCGTCGGAATCTCTGGCGGTGTTGACTCTGCCGTCGCCGCATTATTGTTGATTGAACAGGGCTACGCGGTCGAAGGACTGTTCATGAAAAACTGGGAAGAAGACGACGATGAGGAATATTGCGCCGCCGCTGAAGACCTGGCGGACGCACAGTCGGTCTGCGATCAGCTGGGAATTCGTCTACGAACGGTGAATTTTGCTACCGAATACTGGGATCGAGTATTTGAGTACTTCCTGGAAGAATATCGCAGCGGCAGAACACCCAATCCCGACATCATGTGTAACAAGGAAATCAAATTTAAAGCCTTTCTTGATTATGCGAGATCATTGGGTGCCGAGTTTATCGCCACCGGTCATTATGCGCGCATCACGCAAGATCGTGGTTTATACCAATTACGCGCCGGACTCGATGACACTAAAGACCAGAGTTATTTCCTCTACACACTGGGGCAACCGCAACTGGCAAAGAGCTTGTTTCCGCTAGGGGAAATGGAAAAAACGGCCGTGCGTGAACTCGCTAGAAAGCACAATTTTACTAATTCGGATAAAAAAGACAGTACCGGCATCTGCTTTATTGGGGAAAGGAAATTTAGCGAGTTTCTGAATCGATTCTTACCTGCACAACCTGGAGAAATTATTACACCAGAGGGAAAGGTTATCGGACAACACAATGGGCTAATGTATTACACCATGGGGCAGCGACAGGGACTGGGTATTGGTGGCCGCAAAGATAGCAACACAGAACCATGGTTTGCCGCAGAAAAAAATCTACAAACCAATCAATTGATTGCCGTGCAAGGACATGATCATCCGCTATTGATGCACCGCAGCCTGGATGCTTCCCAGCTCACTTGGGTAAGTGGAAGTGCACCCGAGTTACCGCGTCATGCCACGGCAAAAATTCGCTATCGCCAACAATCACAGTCTTGTGTTCTGGAATCGATTGAAGACGGTTCTTTACGTGTGGTTTTTGAGCAACCGCAGCGGGCGATTACCAGCGGGCAATCCATCGTGATTTACGAGGATGATAATTGCCTGGGTGGTGGCATCATTGATCATCGTTATGAATAGTTGCGTAAGCAGATAGGCTGACGCAGTACTGACAATATTGTTAGACTGGACGAATGGAAAGAAATGACAAAAATCGTCTCATCGCATTGGCTGCTATGTTTCAAGCCAGTGACCTCATTGGGGAACTGGCTTACAAAGGTCAGGTTGATCAAGATTTAATGCAGCCGTTGATCCACAGCGTGTTCGACAATTCCAGTAAAACCATCGAAGCGATCTACGATGGGCTGGATCATCTACGCCCAGGATTCGAACTTGCCAAAGGCATACTGATCAACCCCGGCAAAGGTCAAAAATCAATGGCCATTACCCGCTACACCGTCACGCTAATGCATTTGCAACGCAAGCTGGAAAAGAATCCACAGATGGCGGATAAGCTCATTGAAGAAATCGAATCCACAGAACGGCAGATAGAATTTTTTGGCGGCATGCTCAACCCCACAGTCATCAGTCGGCTTGCTGACATCTATCAGGGTAGTATTAGTAAAATGGAGCCAAAGATCATTGTGAAAGGCGAGCAGTCATACCTTGATCAAGCGGATATCGCCGCTCAAATACGCGCCTTGCTGTTAGCTGGCATTCGCAGTGCTGTGCTCTGGAGTCAAGCAGGTGGAGGTCGATTTACTTTGATGATGCGGCGCAAACAATTGGCTGCGGAAGCGACTAAATTACTGCGCCCTTTGAGAGTCGTCCATTAGCGGAAGTTGTTTTTAAGGGCATCTCTAAATAAATACCTCTAAAGATGAAAACACGCCTGTTTAGAGGCGGCAACTCACC
>CAZUAW010000060.1:0-9806 GCA_964618535.1 uncultured Thiotrichales bacterium | reverse complement strand
AAAATCAATATCCTGCGCGATAATCACGTGAATTCATGCAATATCCGGGCTAAATAGATTATGCATTCCATTGGGAAGGGGTGAAACGGCTTCGTGATTGGCGAGACGTTATCCGGCATGGCTGCGGTGGTGTAGTTTTTGCCGGATGGCGCTTGCAAATGTGTGGTTGAGTTTTCATAAGCGGCTTGACCCAGACGTAATTTTCCATTTTTCTTCGTCGTGCCTTTGAATTTAGTGATCGTGTGGCAATACACACAATTTACGCCTTCGTTAAATGCCGGTTTAGAATCCAGTTTGGTTTTCTTCTGGAGTGCCGCATTGGGTGCATGACATTTTAGGCATACCGGATATTTTCCCTTTTTGGTAACGCCTTCTTCAGTAGGGTCGCCAATCACCTTGCGATAAAAAGCACCATGAATGGGGTCCTTCAATGCTGTACTTTGAGCGTGCATGGATGTTTTCCATTCGGCATAAATTTCCTTGTGACAAGCACCACAAAGCTCTGATGAAACTTCATGTGGCGCTGATGGCGCTGGAACATTTACTATTCCTGGCTCAGCATGCGCCGACAGCGTGATTAGCAATGCTAAGAAAAACAACGCTAAAATACTTGGCATTAAAGCCCAACGAATGGGTTCAATCATTATTACTCTCCTCTGGTGATTAGTATGTTACGTCATTCCTTTTTTGAGTTTTCATGCAATGACGCTGCTATCAATATCACAACTCTAAATAGGCGGCTTTAATGGAGATTAAAAAAAACGGAGTCCAAATCATTTAGGCAGGTCTTCTGGATAAGTAATTTGCGTTGCAATTTTGAGTTAGAAAGTGACGGTTAAAATTCTGTAAAGCCCAATGATAGTGACGCTTGCAAGCACTGCACCAATTATCCTTTTCATTTTTACGCCGCCGGTGGCGAGTATCGCGTGGTGCGCTTTGAGGCCTGCGAAATGACCAATGGCGGCGATAGGTAGCATGATGAGAGCGGGGATGAATTGTAGATTTACATCGGCGATTCCGAAGGCGACCATTTTAATCAGTACGAAGATAATCCAGAGTACAAACAGGGTGTCTCTGAGTCGCTCAGGCGCGATGTGACGAATGAAGACAGCGACAATTAAGGGGGCACCAATTAGCGAAGTGCCGGCGACATAACCGCCTAAAATTAGCAGTGCTGCGTCGATCCAGCGGTTGTTGCTGGTGATTTGATAGTTGAACAGGTAGGTGAGGGCGTAGAACAAGGTGATTGAGAACACCAGTACCGTAAGGATGTTGCTAGAAAGATTGAGTAGACCCAGTATCCCGACTGCCATTGGCAGAGCCATAATTTTGATGGCACTGCGTAAATACGACCAGTCAACATTATCTAGGCGATTGAATAATGTCAGTACCGAGAAAAATAGCAGGTGAAAACCGATCATGGGCAGAAAAATCAGTGGATCGGGGAGGATCAGCAACATGAAGGGCAGGCTCAGTGCTGCACCGCCAAATCCCAATGCGCTTCGGACAAACCCTGTCCAGACAAAAATAAGGCTCAGCAACCCGAGCTGCCAAACAGGGAGTTCAAATATCATTGGGTAAGTGACTCAAACAAAGAGAGGTGGATTCAGTGGTAAACTCAGCGGCTACCACAAAGCATCTATTTCTAGCAGCTATTTCCAGCCGCTATTTCTAGCCCGGATATTGCATGAATTCACGTGATTATCGCGCAGGATATTGATTTTACAAGGGATTGTTTTCATGCGTCTCGTATCGGTGATTACGGGCAAGTGAAAAGAATTCCTTGTGGAATCAATAGACAAGCGAGAACTCGTGTAATTCATGCAATATCCGGGCTAGGATCTATTTCTAAAGGACCATAATAATGACTGAAGATAAAAAAGCGAGCCTAACCGTTAAAGTTCTTATCGGCATGGGATTGGGTATTGTCGTTGGGTTAATCATTAACCTGGCAGGGCTGAATGACACAGGGAGTTTCGTTAATACTTATATAGTGAATGGTTTGTTCCATGTGATGGGCAAGTTGTTTGTAAATGCTTTGCAGATGCTGGTGGTGCCGTTGGTATTTTTCTCACTGATTTGTGGTGTTTGCGGGATCGGTAATCTCAGTACGCTGGGGCGAGTGGGTTCGAAATCATTTGCACTGTATATGTTGACGACGGCTGTTGCGATTGCCACTGCGATCACCATTGCGGCGGTTTCAGGTATCGGCAAAGGTATGAACCAGGCGACAGATGCCGCCTTTGCTGGAAAAGATTCACCGCCACTGACCGATGTGTTGATCAACATTATTCCTAAAAACCCGATCAATGCGATGGCAAATGGTGAGATGTTACCGATTATATTTTTCTCAATATTGCTGGGTATTAGCATTTTGATGGTTGGGAGAAAAGCTCAGTCTGCCATCGAAGCGGCTGAAGTTGGCAATGAGATTATGATGAAAATGGTGACGATTGTGATGGCTGTTGCGCCGTATGCAGTGTTTGCATTAATCGCTAAATCCATTGCGGATTTAGGGCTGGATCTATTAGGACAATTGGCGGGATATGTCGCAGTACTGGCGGGATCTCTGATGGTGCATTTATTTGTCACGTTAATGATTGTTCTGAAATTGTTTTCTGGATTGAATCCACTGATGTTTTTGAAAAAAGTCAGAAACGCGCAGGTGTTTGCATTCAGTACCGCAAGCTCTAATGCGACTATTCCAGTAACGCTCCGTACTGTCACACAGCGACTTGGAGTCAATAATTCAGTTGCCTCATTTACCGTACCTTTTGGCGCAACCATCAATATGGATGGCACCGCGATTATGCAAGGTGTTGCTACCGTATTTATCGCCAATATTTATAATGTTGATTTAGGCATTAGCGGTTATTTAACAGTAATTTTAATGTCGGTGTTAGCATCTATTGGTACAGCGGGTGTGCCGGGTGTCGGTTTAATTATGCTTTCAATGGTATTTGCACAAGTCGGTTTGCCAATTGAAGGTATTGGATTAATTCTTGGCGTTGATCGTTTAATGGATATGATTAGAACGGCTGTGAATGTTTCTGGTGATGCAGTGGTTTCATCGATCGTTGCAAAAAGTGAAGGAAAACTGGATCTAGATATTTACAATAACCCTCAGGCGGGAGCATTAGACACGGCAGATGTACACCTGCCTGACAATACGCATTAATGGTACGATAAATACTCTACTGTTATAGAGGTAAACTAATGTTAAAACTAAAAATAGCCGTTAATTTGAAAGCTTTTTTAGCCGCAGTTATTTTATTTCCTGCGTTGGCCAATGCTCAGGTCAGTGTTGGGTTTACTGATTCTGACTCAAAGTTTTATTATGGTGGCGGGATCGGCGCGAGTTTTGGCTCGGTTGATATTGTGAGTTTATCGCCTTCTGTCGGCATGAATGTGAATGAAAAAACTTCTGTGGGGTTGAGCGTTTCATACGTGTATCGAAAAGATACTCGCGAGGGTAGGAATCTCACGACTAATGACTATGCTACTGGGATTTTTGGGCGTTATCTCTTAACGCCGCAGTTTTATCTGGAAGCCGATGTTGAGCATTTAAATAATGAGTTTGCAGTCACCAATACAACCACAGACCGACGCGAATTTAATAGCTTTCTTGCGGGGGGAGGCATTCGTTCACCGCTGGGTGGTAATGCCGTTGCTTTTTTCACCGTTTTATATAATTTTTCTCACAGCGATGCGGACAGCCCGTATTCTGATCCGTTGAGTATTCGTGGTGGAATTAGTCTTGGTTTTTAATTTAATCGAAGCTTTAGCTAAAGGACGTCGCTAAAGCTTAAAAACATTCTGAGGTTCTCTGCCAACCAGCGGTTTAAGCACCGTTTCAAACAGGCTTTCGCGTGAGAAGGATGAATCACTTACTTTGGTGATTAACATGGCTTTCATGGCCGGCGCGTTGCCGACGATCATTAACAGTCGGCCGCCAATCTTTAATTGTTGTTCAAAGCACGGGTCGTAGTCAGGCAGGGATCCGGAAACGACGATGGCATCGTAGACCTTGGGTGCTTTGAGCCAACCATTGGCGGCATCGCCTGTCCACAAAGTAATATTGTTAATTGATTGCGACGCCAGATTCGCTTCTGCTCGTTCTTTTAAGTCTTGATGTAATTCAACGCTGAAAACAGCAGAACTGAGATGCGCCAGACAGGCCGTTAAGTAACCGTTGCCGGTGCCGATTTCCAGTACAGAGTCGGAGGGTTTTAAATCGAGGGCCTGGAGAATGCGACCTTCGATTTTTGGCGATAACATACGTTCGCCATGTCCCAGTGGAATCTCAATGTCCATGAACGCCATGTCTTGTTTATCATCAGCAACAAACCGTTCGCGAGGCACTTGTTCAAAGGTTGTTAGTATCTTGGGATCCAGCACGTCCCAGGGACGTATCTGCTGCTCAATCATATTAGAGCGTGCGAGTTCAAAGTTTGAGTTTCCCATATTACCTATTTTCCGCTATTTATTTTGATTTGGTTATTGCCCGGTTGGGATAAAAAGCACATCTCCAGCCTTGAGTGATTTTTCATCTCTAATGCCGTTCACCAGCATTAGGTCGGAGACTTTGATATTGGTTTTTTGTGAAATTTGAAACAGGTTTTGTCCCGCTTCAACGTGCATAAAACCACCAGGCAGCAACGATATTTCAGCGCCAGCTTCAGTAGAATCTGGCGTAACGGGTGCGAGGGAGATGTTATAGAGCGTGGGTAGCGCATCCGCTCGTACGATGGCCCCCTCAGCATTTGCCGGCGTCACGCGGACATAGTATTCACCAGGGCCGGCTTTAAAGCGATAACGCCATTTATTTTTCGGGCCAATTTTTACGGGATTGGTGGTGATGCCGTTAATCAGCAATACAACGTGGCTTTCGGAATCTGGCGCTGAACCGCTAATGATCAGCTCATTGGTGGTTCGGTCACGATCAAGATAGGTGATCACGGGTTCTGTGATATCCAGTCCTGCAGATGGGTCCGCTGGTTCAGATGCTTGTTCGGGTACCGCTTCGGGGCTGATCATGGCAGTCTGAAGTGGCGCTTGTTCGGTGGTAGCGGTCAGATCATTGATGTCGGCAAACTCCGCTTCCGAAGTCTCGTTGGAGGATTCGATATCAGAGGTGACGGACGTTTGATTGGAGACTGATAGGGTCGCTTCTTCTACTCCCTCATTCGTCTCTACAATAGTTTCTGTTCTAGCGATCTGCTGCTGCGTAGATGTCGGTTCAGTCGAGGTGCTTTTTGTTGCGCTGGCGTTAATTTCGATCTCAATGTTCTCAGCTTGGTCTAAATCGGTCGATAACGACCAGTTTCCCGAACTATCCGCCAGAGTTTGCTCGTATTGACCGCCATTGATCTCTACCGATACTCGAGCGCCCGTATCGGATTCTCCTGAGAGTGAAAGCGACTGCTTCTGAGCAGCTGGTTCTTCAGTTGATGCAATGGCTTTGTTTGTCTCGATAGAAGCCAGGGGCACATTAGCGGATTGAGCAGTAGCGGATCTAACTTCTGCCGTTGAATCACTACTCGGCCAGAGGTAATAGCCAATAAAAATAGAGGCGAGGATCAAGACGCTGATGGTAGCGATAATTTCTTCAACGCCTATAGAGGAGGAATAAGTAGTAGAGGAGGAATAAGTAGCTTCGTTAGACACGTTTTGAGCTTCCCATCATGAAAAGAACCTGATTATACACAGTCATGAATAAGTATCCACGCATCCGTCGGGTGTTGATCAGTTAGGCTGTGTGGTACTCGTGTACGAGCGCTTGTGATATGATTTATTAAACACGTCAGGGGTGTCCTGCTGGTCGGTATTGAAAACTGAAAAGTAGGGCTGAGACAGTCCCTTGGAACCTGATCGAGATAATGCTCGCGAAGGGAGGCGTATATTCTTCATTCTCAACAAATCAATTGTTATCAGATGGCAGAATTCAGTCCCTTCGTAATTTCTCACAAATCTACTGTATATAACGGCGATATTATGAGTGCGATTCCTGAAGATTTTATACGTAAAACATCTGAGCTTTCTGCCGATGTGACTCGGCCATTCCCCGGCTCTAAAAAAATCTATGTGCAAGGCTCACGGGCAGATATTCGCGTACCGATGCGGGAAGTGAATTGCGCTGCCACATCTTCTTCTATGGGGGATGAAATCAATCCTCCAGTGCCAATTTATGATACATCCGGCCCATTTTCTGATCCTGATGTTAGTGTTGATTTGATGCGTGGCACACCCGAAGTTCGGACCCCCTGGATTGAAGAGCGTGGCGATACAGAAATACTGGATGGACCGAGCTCTACCTTTGGTAAAGAGCGTGAAAACGATCCTTTGCTCGCGAGTCTACGTTTTGAACATATTCGAGCGCCACGTCGCGCCAAAGTGGGTAAAAATGTCTCGCAAATGCACTATGCGCGTCGCGGTATTATTACGCCGGAAATGGAATATATCGCGATCAGGGAAAATATCCGCTTAAACGAATTACGTGAAGACCCTCAATATAAGAAATTATTACGCCAGCATCCTGGTGAAGATTTTGGCGCTAATATTCCAACGGAAGTTACCGCAGAATTTGTTCGCGAGGAAGTTGCACGTGGTCGTGCCATCATTCCTGCCAATATTAACCACCCAGAATTAGAGCCAATGATTATTGGGCGTAATTTTTTGGTAAAAGTAAATACCAATATCGGAAACTCAGCCGTCACTTCTTCAATCGAAGACGAAGTGGAAAAAATGGTGTGGTCAGCGCGTTGGGGCGGCGATACCTTAATGGATTTATCTACCGGTAAAAATATTCACGAAACCCGAGAATGGATTTTACGTAATGCGCCAATGCCAATTGGAACTGTGCCCATTTATCAGGCGCTGGAAAAAGTAAATGGTAAAGCGGAAGACCTAACCTGGGAATTATTTCGCGATACTTTAATTGAACAAGCGGAGCAGGGCGTGGATTATTTTACTATTCACGCGGGTGTACGTCTGGCTTATGTGCCGATGACCGCTAATCGTCTTACCGGCATCGTTTCTCGCGGTGGTTCTATTATGGCGAAATGGTGCCTAGCGCATCACGAAGAAAGTTTTCTTTATACACATTTTGAAGATATCTGCGAAATCATGAAAGCCTATGATGTGTCGTTTAGTCTTGGCGATGGTTTGCGCCCGGGTTGTCTTGCTGATGCTAACGATGCTTCGCAATTTGCAGAACTTGAAACGTTAGGTGAGCTGACAAAAATTGCCTGGGAGCATGATGTGCAGGTGATGATTGAAGGCCCTGGGCATGTACCATTGCAAATGATTAAAGAAAACATGGATAAAGAATTAAAAGATTGTTACGAAGCACCTTTTTATACGTTAGGACCGCTAGTTACCGATATTGCGCCAGCTTATGATCATATTACCTCTGCGATTGGTGCAGCAAACATTGGCTGGTACGGTACGGCGATGCTTTGCTATGTGACGCCTAAAGAACATCTTGGCTTGCCAAATAAGGAGGATGTTCGCGATGGCATCATTACCTATAAAATAGCCGCCCATGCTGCTGATCTGGCGAAGGGACATCCGGGTGCGCAACTGCGTGATAACGCGTTATCCAAAGCCCGTTTTGAATTTCGTTGGGATGACCAGTTTAATCTTTCACTCGATCCAGAAAGAGCACGTGAATACCATGATGAAACGCTGCCGAAAGACTCAGCCAAAGTGGCGCACTTTTGTTCTATGTGCGGTCCACATTTCTGCTCTATGAAAATCACTCAGGATGTACGTGAATATGCGAGGCAGCAGGGAATGTCTGATCAACAAGCATTAACTGAAGGGATGAAAGAGAAATCGATTGAGTTTGTAGATCGTGGTGTTAAAATTTATCAGAAGAGCTAAGGGGATTTGTCTTCGAAGAAGAATTTTCCACTTCTGAGACTTATTTAATTTAATCATTTTTTAGAGAAGGATCTAATGAATATCAATAATATTAGTGCAGGCAGTAATCTGCCTGAAGAATTCAATGTGTTAATCGAAATCCCCAATGATGGTGGTGCGGTTAAATATGAGTTCGATAAAAAAAGTGGCGCATTAATTGTTGACCGGTTTTTTGGTACATCACTGCACTATCCAGCCAATTATGGTTTGGTGCCACACACGTTATCTGAAGATAATGATCCGATTGATGTATTGGTAATGACGCCGGTACCACTGTTAAGTGGTGTCATTATTCGCTGCCGTGCATTGGGTATGCTCGACATGGAAGATGAATCAGGCATTGACTATAAAATTCTCGCGGTACCCGCAGACGATTTATCACCTTTATACAAGGATATGCGGGACATAAAAGACGTGCCGGATTCTTTGCTCAATGAAATCGCACACTTTTTCGAACAATACAAAGCACTCGAGCCAGGAAAATGGGCGAAAGTCCGTGGCTGGGAAGATGCCGAAGGCGCGAAAAGTAAATTAATGGAAAGCTATCATCGTTATCACGATACGAGCTCAAAGTAGTTGAAATATTTTGCGGTTAGGGTGACGCTCTAACCGCAAAACCTGATCTTTACTAGTACTCCATCAAAGCAACGTTGTTGAAGTACTAAAGCATATCTTTTAAGCCTTTTAAAGGCGTAATTTTTACAACTCTTCTAGCGGGTTTAGCCTTGAACATCATTTCTTCGCCGGTAAAAGGATTGGTACCTTTTCTTGCCTTGGTAGCAGCTTTTTTAACCACTTTGATTTTCATCAGGCCAGGGATTGTGAAAATACCCGCAGCACGAGGTTTCATTTGCGATTCAATCAGGCCGTTTAAGGAGTCAAATACCACTTGAACTTCATTGCGTGTATATCCGGTTTCTTCCATAATATGCGCTAGAATCGCAGATTTAGTCAGGGGTTTTTTTGCTGCGGTTTTCTTTTTATCAGCACTATTCTTTGCTGCCATGTTGTTTTCTCCGTTAATTGTCATAAAAAATTTCGCGGAAAATAGCATGGTTTTAGCAGTTTAGCGAGATATTCTTGGGTTTTGAAAGTCACTATTTCACGGCATTTTTAATGGGGCTGCTTGGCGGCGTCCATTGTGTTGGCATGTGTGGTGGCATTGTCACAGCATTATCAATGGGAATTGAACCGTCTAAAGTCGCGAATCAAAAGAGTTCTCGCCCAGATGCATTGATTTTACTGGGTTTTAACTTTGGCAGAATAGCCAGCTATGTGTTGCTGGGACTAATTGCAGGCGGTCTCGGAAGTCTGGCGATGGATTTGACTGGATTACAGCAAATCCGAGTTTCGCTGCAGTTTGTTTCGGTACTGGTAATGTTTGCAATGGGCTTGTATCTGGCAGGATGGTGGTATGGGTTGAGTAAAATTGAACGCATCGGATTGGGTATCTGGAAGCGCATTGAGCCATTGGGACGAAAATTGATTCCTGTTCGCAATCCGCTTGCAGCGGTAATGCTCGGTGGAGTTTGGGGCTGGCTACCTTGCGGACTGGTTTATAGCATGTTGGTGTGGGCAATCACGGCAGCTGACCCCGTGAAAGGTGCTTTAATTATGCTGAGCTTTGGACTCGGAACTTTGCCGAATTTACTTCTGATGGGGGTGTTTGCTGCTAAAATTGGTGCCTATTTAAAGCAATCTAAAGTTAGGCAGCTTGCAGGGGTGTTAGTCATTGCTTTGGCGTGTTGGCAGCTTTACTACGCTATCAACTCTGCAATGGGTCTTGATTGTTGGTATTGCCAGCCAGGCTAGAGTTTTTATAGGTTGGGCTCTAGCCCGAATATTTCATGAATTACACGAGTTCTCGCTTATCTATTGATTCC
>CAZUAW010000059.1:0-10021 GCA_964618535.1 uncultured Thiotrichales bacterium | reverse complement strand
GAAACTTCACCATGAATTCCTGCAAAAACATCTTTTCTATTCAACGATAGTGCAAATTCAGAAAAACTGGATGATCCCGTAGTAGTCAAAACTACAACGTTTTTGTTACGACTGTATGGTGATCTAAAACCTGCCAGTAACACCGCATTTTCTGCTTGGTTATCAAGATACTGTTTAAGGTCATTCGCAGAATTTAATTCTTCACGATTAAATATATTCTGCATTTTCTCAATCAGATTAGTTTGACGCACTTGCCACTCGTTGCCATCCCACCAGGCAGGTAACTGATCTTTTAACTGGGAAATCAAGCCGTGCTGCTCATACTTTCCCAATACCAATAAATCGTAATTTTTGAAGTCGCTCACTTTTGATGGAGGGATTATCGACACCTGATAAGCCGGAAGCCCCGTATCTGCGCCCATCTTTGCCATCAAATTAAACATGCCGTGTAAATCATCTGCTGAGGGATTCTCGCTAAGCACTACCGCAGTTTCAGAAAGGTCAGCCATCCGCGTAAACGGAAAACCAAGATTCGCAAAGGTCGCAAGATTTGGAAACCGTCCATGATGTGCAAATCCTGACAAATCAATGGTTGAATCAGGATTTATCGTTCCTGAGGCAATCGTCGAGAACTTATTCACACAAAGGTGCTGGCTATCATCCGCTTCAAGATCATAGAAAAGCGACAGGTTATTTTCCCCAGCAAGATCATTAATCATGATTGGAAAAGAGACCGACTGTGACACAGCGGATGAAATGAAAAGATCTTCATTCGTCTGGCCTGATTTTTTTTCAGGATAAAATCCATAGCGGTAGAGCCCTTGCCCATTTAAAGAAATATCAAAACCACTATTTTGATTGAGCGGCACCCCTTCATACTGGTAATTTAAGTTCACCAGAATCGAACCTCGATCTGGAGAATATAAATCAGGTGGGACTCTAAATTTCACTTCGACTTGTTTATCAAATAAACCATCAATTTTAAGCTTATCTTTGGCAACGAAATCGCCAAGAGTATTTATTTTTTCACTCGATAACCACAACGGTGCATCGTAAGCTTTACGCTTTGCCGGCGTCACTGCTGCTGAAAAATCTATTCTTTCACCTTCTAGCACCGTATTTTCTGCAACCAGAGTGCTAACTGACTGGATTAGTTCTTTCCCATCTCGCCCAAACACAGCCAAAAACTTCACTTGATCAAGGTCAGGGTGAGAAACAATTGACACGCCAGGACCATTAATTTGCATATCACTTAAAAATTCTGGGAGCGTTTCCGGCGTAATAAATAAAACACTATGTGTAGTAGGTAAATTATCAACGACAGGGAAATCCAAACCCGTGCCTGCTTGAGTACCAAACCAGGATGCCAGAATAGAACCTGCCTTGAGTACATCGGTATCACTGCGCAAGACTTCTGGGAGAATAAAGGCCAGCGGATGCCTGTCACCGCCTCTAGAATCAAAAAATGGGGCTGGGAATAAACTTAAATCATTGATCAGGTTAATTCTGGCAACCGTTAAATTTAAAGCGCTTTTAGCAGAAATTACTGCACTCGCGGCTTCCGGGTCAAGGCGTTCACAATATTCTTCATCAATGGGTTCCAGCTTAAAAGATAGCCGGTTTGAATAACTGATTAAGACTGGATCGATCGTCAGCGTATTACGAAAGGCTCCTTGTGTGGTGATTTTATTAACAGGAATTCTGCCTATCTCCTGTTCATTGATCGAAACAGTCAGAGCCTGATAATCAGATAATAAAGTGCCTGAAAGTGAAAACCCCAAGACCAGCTCCGCTTCCTTAGCCAGTAAATCAACAGGCAATGAAAACCAGACATCTTCATCGGTATTGCCTCCGCGCAAATGAATGTCTTTGCCATTGGATAAATCACCAATCGAAAATTTCTTTTTTTCTATTTGATAAATTTTCGGTTGTAGCTCCTCTGCCTTGGAGAATTGTGGATACAGTAAACTCCCTGCAACAACAATTAGCACTGCCAAAACCCACCCGACAACGCCATATTTTGACTTGTCTGATTGCGCTTTTGAAGCACTTCCAGAACGCTTAAACAGTGCTTTAAAAACGCCCATAACACCAAAACGGATAATCTCAAAAAACGAACGGAATGGTTTGGCGGGTTCACAAGCTAGATACCAGCTGGTCCAGCCTTTTTCTCTGCCATGTGAGAAATACACCAGCTTAGAGAGTTGGCTGGCAGTTAACTCTTCGAATACTAGCCCCAATTGGCTACCATTTGAGGTCGCAACGCGTGCTCGAAATTTCGTTGATTTGTTTTTATCAAACAAGAATACATCGACAAACTCGTGTGGTTGAATATTCGCCTGCCCTTCAAATTGGAGACTTAAATCTCCAATCGATAAATCTCCGGTACTGGCTTTAAAACGTCGTCCATCTGCAGTTCGAATCTCCGCTGGAATGGTACGCTCTACTCGAGCATGCTTACGTCGCTGGCGTTTCTCCCAGGCAACAGATAACGCTGCACCGACAATAATGGTGTTATAAATTGTCCACGCAAAATTTAAAATTACTGTGTCAGTTTCAAAGGTGTTCCAGTGAAAATAGCGCATATAAGCAAAAACTAATCCGACTAAATTCAGTACCAGAATAAAGAAAATAAATCCGGCTGAACCCCAGTCAAAATGATCTTTATCAATCATTCCGCCTTTATCTGTTACATTGAATTTTCCTTTATTGGGGGCAAAAAATGCCGCCAACGTCGGAATAATAATATGCGGCGCAAGTATGGTCTCATACACCTCAGCCCAAAAGCTGTGTCTAAAGCGCCCCTGCATCGCAGCATTCGCAATATGCGCCTGAAAAATATGCGGCAATGCGTAAACGGCAATCATCGCAGCTGTTGCCTGGATGACATGAATTTCAAACAGCAGATACGCCAGTGGTGCGGTTAAAAACACTAACCGCGGCAAACTAAATAAGAAGTGCAACATGGCATTAAAATAACTAAGCCTTTGCAAAAAGCTTAAACCACGCGTAAATAAAGGATTGTCCTTGCGAAAAATCTGAATCATGCCTCTTGCCCAACGTCTTCTTTGAGCAATATGGTGAGACAGTTTCTCGGTGGCTAAACCTGCGGCCAAAGGCATATTCAGGTAGGCAGAGTTCCAACCTTGTTTATGCATTTTAAGTGAGGTATGCGCATCTTCAGTCACCGTATCTGCGGTGATGCCGCCAATTTCATTGAGCGCGCCACGGCGTAAAACAGCACAAGAGCCGCAGAAAAATGCCGCATTCCAGTTATCATTTCCGTCCTGAATCAAGCCGTAAAACAACTGCCCTTCATTAGGCACTTTTTTGAATATATCCAGATTTCGCTCTACCGGATCGGGGGTGAAGAATAAATGGGGTGTTTGCAGCAAGCCCAGTTTGCCATCACGTATAAACCAACCCATGGTTTTCTTCAAAAAAGAACGTACCGGTGCGTGATCGCTATCAAATACGGCGATATATTCACCATCAGTAATGCGCAAAGCGTTATTGATATTGCCCGCTTTTGCGCCGGTGCTGTCCTCTCGCTGGATATAGCGAACACCGACTTTTTTGGCAAACGCTGCAAAATCTGGACGACAACCGTCATCGAGCACATACACATTTAATTTATCCTTGGGCCAATCCAGATCACGAGCAGCGAGAATACTGGGAATAACCACATTCAGCGGCTCGTTATAAGTAGGAATATAAACATCAACGGCCGGCCAAGTGTCTTTATTGACTGGCAGTGGTAAAACGGGTCTACGTAATGGCCAGATACTCTGGATAAAACCGAGAAACAAAACTGTCCAGGCGTAAATCTCAGCTGCCAGAAGTCCCATCGAAAAGAAGTGATCCCAAAATCCAAGTGTTATCTCAGGATCAAACCAACCCATAGATTCGGTAATTCGCCAATAGATATAGCGACATGTGATGCCAAAAGACACCACCATCAAGACGATCAATCTAAAACGGGAAGATTCATTTTCAGGTCTCACCATAAAGGTAAAACCCATCGCCAGCATGGCAAAAATCAGTTGCTCTGTTAATCCCAGCGGAATGATGCTGATCATCAGAATCAAGATCAGTGCCGCGAGCAATGCGATCCACTGAATGAACGATTTGAATTTACCTGAGCCTTTAGGCTTCAGTGTTTTAGGGGGTAACTGATTATTCACAAAATATCCCGGATAATTATTTGTATTGGCATACGCCAGTTAACCTAGATACATCAGTTGGGTGCGTCGTGATCCAACTGATTTATCTAGGGTTAAGCCTTGAGCAAACTGCTATCTATCTAGTCGCAGCTACTATTTTTAATCTGTGTATTTTTGCACTTGCTCGGTACTCGCTCATTCAAACGTGCAGTTCACAATTGGGCGTAAGCCTATGCAACGACATTCGAACTGTCTGCAATCAATTTCACAAAATCTGTAACTGCTTGAAAAAACATTTGCATTTTTGCGACCAGCAAATCAAAGCCTGTCGGGAACCCCACAGACTCTATTATTTAAATTGGCTCAAACAATGTGACCGAGTACTCATTGAAACTGGTAACTATCTCTAAAAATTACAGATTGATGTGAACCGAAACCAAAAACTGTTGCCTGCTTCACTCCCTGACATGACAAAACAAGTAACAGTTGCTGCAAAGATTTTTCTGCAAACGAAAACCAAGACAAAAAATTGGCCAATTCAAAACTGGAAGGAGTTATATGAAACACCGCAACAACAAACTGCTGAGCCTCTGCATTGCGATGGCACTATCAGGCACCGCCGCCCCCGTATTTGCCGCCTCACAAAATGATGTCAGTCAATTGTTGAACCAGGGACACTTTTGGTACGAGCAGGGTCGAGCTGATTTTTCGGAAGATTCCTGGAATAAAGTGTTGCTCATTGATCCTTCCAATGTTGAGGCGCAACGGGGACTACAGGAAATACAAAGCAACAACGTCGATGGTATTAACAAATCTGCATTGGCGCAGGCGCGCTCCGCAGCCAGTAACGCCGAACATCAACAGGCATTGGAATTTTATCGTCAGGCTTTTGCTTCATACGGCGGCAAGCCACCTACCTCTTATCTGGCAGCAGAATACAATCTCACGCTAGCCGGCACCGAAAAGGGCTGGCAGAAAGCGCAACGCGAACTCGCGCAACTGGTTAAACAGTATCCATCCAGTAATCGCTATCTCTATTCACTGGCAGCGGCACAGACCTATCAGGAAGCGACTCGAATTGCGGGGATCAAAACGCTGCATCGCTTACGCTCCAGCGAAAATATCGGCGCGCTGGCAACCAAATCCTGGCGCGCGGCAACCCAGTGGTTAACTGCCTCAGATGATAATTGGGATACCATTCACAGCGAGCTATCTAATCTTCAACGCAGCTACCCCAATGTTAATGAGTACCTACTCCCTCTCGCCAAAATAAAAACCTATCGCCAGCACACTCGCCGCGAAGGCATTAATATGCTCGCCAGTCTGAGCGCCAATGCCAAATATTCAAGCGAGGCACTGCCCGCCTGGAGACAAGCATTGCTATGGCTCAACACCAATTATTTAGACAGACATCTGTATACGACATTTTTAGATCGTTCTCCTGACGACACAGAAGTCCAGTCCAAGATGTATCAGCTGCCTGCCGCACCTCCGAGCGAGGATGAAATTCGTCTTGCCGCCGAACAAGCACAACAGGAACAAAAAAGACGCCAACGTGATCAAGCGCGTGCTGCACGGGTAAAAGCAGAAGCCGTTCGCGGCCGTGCCAGAGCCGCGCATGGGCGACAAATTACCGAAGGTTATGAATTGCTCAATCAGCAATTGCCCGATAGCGCCATTTTACAATTTGAGACATTACTGGATAAAAACGGCAGTGATGCTGAGGCGCTCAAGGGTTTGGGTATCGCACACATGCGATTACAAAACTTCAGCGAGGCAAAACGCTACCTGACGTTAGCTATCGAAGCCGATCCTGCTGCCAACGGCCACCTCCAGTCTGAGCTAAACGAAGTACAATTTTGGTCTGTGCAAACCGACGCGGAATGGGCGTATAAACAAGGTGAAATTGAAAAGGCGCTAGATCTGGCGCAACAAGCTGATCAACTACGCCCCAATCATCCTGAAACACTGTTATTGCTCGCACGCCTGTCCGCAGGACGCAGTGACAATGACAGCTCTCGAATTTACTACGAGCAAGTGTTATCACTACAACCTCAAAACACGGAAGCGCAGGAAGGACTGGCAGGTGCCCTGTCAGGACTCGGTTTGCTCGACGAAGCCGGCAGAACAATCCATAAATACAATTTGCGTGATGATGAATACCTGGCGTATCGAAATATGGTTGAGGCAGCTGCCCTGCGCGCAGAAGCGACAGAAACCAATAACAATGATACGGCTATTCGCCTGCTCACCCGGGCGCAGCGCCTGCAGCAGCAAGACCCCTGGATTCGCCTTGATCTGGCAAAACGCTATCGCCTCGCCGGACGCCCTAAAGTGGCAATTTCACTCTTAGATCAGCTGATCGGCATGTACCCAGATTACCCCGATGCCTATCATGCCAAAGCGCTCTATCACGCTCAGTTTAATGAGCTGTTTGAAGGTTTGGTGGCACTGGAAAGTATCCCTGAAGCCTATCGGAATCAGCGTCAGGCATCCCTGTATCGAGACGTTTATCGGCAACTCTGGATCAAGCAGAAAAAACTTGAAGCTGATCAGTTAATTGCCATCGGCGATTTTGCTGCGGTGAATGAAATTATCGAAACCATGAAAGTTGTCGAACAGGCCGATCCTTTTGCCATGCTGATCCGTGCTGAATTACTCGCCGATGTGGGTAAAACCGGTGAAGCAATCAATATCGTCAATCAAGTCAAAAACTTTTCTACCAATGACGATGTCACTTTTAAGACGCAGCTGGCAACCGTATTACTCAAAGCCAGAGAACGCGACGCACTGGAATTGATCCTCGGCCAACTCAAGGCGCAAGAACCATCAATGAACTTTGCACAGCGCGATGATGTACAAAAACTGCGGCTCGGCATGTCTTTACAAAAAGCGGATGACCTGAGGAAAGCGGGACGTTATCAAGATGCTATTTCAACTCTGGATCCGATGCAGGAACGCTTCGGCAAGGATCTCGGACTAAAATTGTCGCGTGCGACCATCTACAAGGAAAGCAAACAATATAAATTGGCACAGGACATCTATCGTGAGATTTTAATTGCCGATCCGAATTACCGTGCGGCTTATGCGGGTTCGGCCGGATCATTTATGGATCAGGCACGCTACCCTGCCGCCAGAAAAGTCATCGACAAAGGACTGCGAACCGTACTCGAAGCACCCGAGTTGCTAGCGCTTCGCGGTAAACTAAAACTCCTCGCCGGTGACTATAACGGCGCAGCGCAGGACCTCCAACAGTCGTTATTTGATGATTACGATAACCGTACTTACAACCTCCAAGGTGGCTCAGGTGGCGGCTCGGGAGAACCCGATGCGCTACCCGGCAGCTGGCAATATGAGGCACGTAAAGATTTACGCCGCTTAAACAATCGTAAACTGAGCAATACCTTATTTGGTCTGGGCGGTCGTAGCAGAGACGGCGATGGCGGCTTAAATCAATTGACTGAAGTTTCACTACCCATCTTGTTCAAAAACTATCGCGACTATGAAAATTCAAGTGGTCTGGGCGTTCGGCCAGTGCTGCTCGATGCTGGCACACTGAGGCCTGATAACGGCGATGCCAATCGATTTGGTGCGCTGGTACTCGCGCGCGAAAGCGATGATGCTCGTGAGCGTGATCCAGTCATCAACAAATCCTTCAATTTTCAGGAATCAGGTGTCGCGCTAACCGGCTTCATCAAAGGTAGAAACTACAAGTTAGACCTCGGCGTCACACCGGTAGGATTCAAAATCAACACCGTTCTGGGTGGATTGCATTGGTTCCATAAAGGCTACCAATCTAAATATGGCGCACGCATCACCCGCCGTGCAGTAAAAGACTCAATCGTTTCATACGCTGGCGTCAAAGACCCAGATACCAATCAAGAATGGGGTGCCGTCGCAAAATCAGGACTCGATCTTAATTTTAGTTACGGGCTCGATAGAATGGGTGTGTATGGCAATATTGGCGCGCATATCTATGATGGACAATCGGTTGCTGATAACGAGTCAGCTGAGGCAAAGCTAGGACTTTATTACACACTATTTGATACGGGCCGGTCTAAATTAACCACTGGCATCAACGGTCGCTACGCCGCCTTTGATAAAAACCTCAATTTCTTCACATTAGGACATGGTGGTTATTTCAGTCCTCAAGACTATGTCAACGTCTCGATTCCGATCGAATACCAGGCATCTAATGGCGGTTTTCACTATCGGATTGGCGCAGATATCGGTCAACAGGATTTCAACACCGATGCGATTGATGTCTTCCCCATCGACACACCACTACAAGACCGTCTCGAAGAGATCCAGTCAACCATCAACTCAGCAGTAAGAACCACATACGATGCTGAATCGGTTAGCGAAGCGGTCTTTAATATTCGTGGAGAAATCGAATACGCCATTTCGGATTCACTCGCTTTTGGTGGCTGGGCGAACGCCACCAGTGTTGATGACTTTGAAGAATTCAAAGCGGGAATTTATCTGCGTCGCTACACTTTGCCAAAAACCGACAGTAAGCCATTGTTTCGAGATGATGTGGAAGATCATTTCCATGAATTCTGGTAATGCTGATGGTCATCAGCCACCAGATCACTTCGAAAATGGTTAATAATTGTTCATGATTGTAGATGTCATTCGCTGCACCGCACTGCTATAGTTTTGAGTTCGATTCAGCAATCAGGAAACAAACATGGATTTAATGAAAATTGGCACACAGCTTGTCATGAGCAAACTTGGCGGTGGCGGTGGAAACACTGACGCAATCTCATCAATGCTTGGCGGCATTCTCTCTGGTGGCGACAAAGCCGGCGGCATGAATGGCCTGCTCTCCGGAATGAAAGAGAAAGGACTCGGATCCATTGCTGACTCCTGGCTTGGCGACGGCGACAACGAAGAGATATCTGCCGATCAAATGCGCGATGTCATCGGTGGCGACAAAGTCTCACAAATGGCTTCAGAAATGGGCACTGATGAAGGCTCACTGCTCGATACACTCAGAGACGCATTACCGCAAATGGTAGACAAAGGCAGCTCCGGTGGCTCTATACTCGATAGTGTCGGTGGACTTGGTGGCGCACTAGGCATGGCTAAAGGCCTGTTTGGTAAGTAAACCTCAGGCATAACTGCCCCACGCATCAAAGTACAAACCCAAAACCCTCTTCTCTGAAGAGGGTTTTTTCATTCTGGCTACCGCTTTCAATCGCAAACCCAATCCGATAGGATGTAGAAATAGCACCGCAGAGTGCAAACACGGAGTCCAACGACGCCCATCACGACACCTCAGGACGTGGATGCGTTGTCATATAGAAAAAAGGAACCGAATGAGGGGGAAACACCTGCCCATGTTCCCAGTGGGAAACTTCCAACATCCATTAGCAACAAGCCAGCCTGTTGCTAAAGCGTCCACCCCTACCCACACAAAACACCCGCCCGCTCAACTGAGCAAACCGCACTTCCCCGTGACTCGCGTCAACCGAAAACCCCTCGACTACAACCCAGTCAATCCCAAATTCAACAAGGGAAAATCCCATGCCCCTAAGCAATCTCAATATCGCCAAATACCGCTTCACCCTGCAAGCCAAAGACAAAATCACCCTGCCTGCCTACAAAGGCTCCGCCTTCCACGGCGGCTTCGGTCATGCCCTAAAACAAATCTCCCCCACCTGGTTCAACTACTTCTACCAGCCCGGCGCAGGCAAACAAGGCGACTGGCCCAAACCCTTCGTCATCCTGCCACCACTGGATGACAAAGAAAGCTACCAGCCGGGAGAACAATTTCACTGTGAACTGACACTATTTGGCGAAGCGGCGCAGCATTATTCAATTTGCCAGGCAGCGATTGAGTATTTGGGGATGCA
>CAZUAW010000058.1:6067-10180 GCA_964618535.1 uncultured Thiotrichales bacterium | reverse complement strand
TTAGAAACCGAGATCATTTTATTTCGTCATTCTGAGTCCTGACCAGTCAATTTCGGTACAATCCCTTGATTTCCCACTGACGAGTCTGGACTTGAAAGAATCGATCCAACAATTGTTACTTGAATCCCTGCAATCTTTGCATGCTGAGGGTGTTTTTAGCGAGATGCCTGACGCTGATGCGATTGAGATTAGCCGTACCAAAGATGCCTCTCATGGCGATTTTGCCAGTAATGCGGCGATGAAATTTGTGCGTCTGGCGGGAATGAATCCTCGTGCGCTGGCGGAGAAAATTATTGCGGCGCTGCCAGAGAGTGCGCTGGTAGAAAAAACCACCATCGCTGGCCCCGGTTTTATTAACTTTTTTGTCAACAGCGCGGCGACGCAGAGCATTGTTTCACAAATTATTGAGCAGCAAGCGGCATTTGGCAGCAGCAAAATTGGTATGGGAAAATCGGTACAAGTTGAGTTTGTATCCGCCAATCCTACCGGGCCTTTGCATGTGGGTCATGGACGTGGCGCGGCGTATGGTGCGGTGGTTTCAAACCTGCTCGATACGCTGGGTTATGAGGTGCATCGTGAATATTATGTGAATGATGCCGGTCGGCAAATGCATATTCTCGCCGCTTCTGTGTGGTTGCGTTATCTCGACCTTGCGGGTGAGACGATTGTATTTCCTGCCAATGGTTATCAAGGCGATTACGTTTGGGATATCGCCGCTACGCTGCACCGCGAGCAGGGCGATAAGTTTCGTCATCCAGCGGCAACCATTTTTGCCGATATGGTTGCCGATGAACCTGCCGGTGGTGACAAAGAATTACATATTGATGCGCTGATTGAGCGTGCTCAAAACTTGCTAGGCGATGATCTCTACCGTGAGGTTTTTGATGAGGGGTTAAACACCATCGTCGAGAACATTCGCAAGGATCTAACCCAGTTTGGTGTGAAATTTGACGAGTGGTTTTCTGAACGCACACTGATGGATAGCAACGCCGTCGATAACTGCATTAAGCGTTTACAAACGGCTGATAGGCTTTATGAGAAAGATGGCGCGTTGTGGTTTCGCTCGACAGATTTTAGTGATGAAAAGGATCGTGTGGTGCGCCGTGAAAATGGCCAAACCACCTATTTTGCATCGGACATTGCCTATCATCTTAATAAGCTGGAGCGCGTTGACGAAGCCATCGACATCTGGGGCGCAGATCATCATGGTTATGTGCCGCGCGTAAAAGCGGCGATTACAGCGATGGGCGAAGACCCTGAAAGACTCGGTGTGTTGCTGATTCAATTCGCGGTGCTCTACAAGGGCGGTGAAAAACTCGCCATGTCTACCCGCTCTGGTCAGTTTGTAACGCTACGCGAGCTGCGCGAAGAAGTTGGCAGCGATGCGGCGCGATTCTTTTATGTGATGCGCAGACACGATCAACATCTGGATTTCGATCTTGACCTAGCAACTACCAAATCCAATGAAAACCCGGTGTATTACATACAATATGCCCATGCACGGATTTGCAGCGTGCTGCGTCAGGCGAAGGAAAAAGGCATAGCGAATAACGCGGCCAATCTTTCTCGACTGATCGAGCCACAGGAAAATGATTTAATTACTCAGCTGGCGAAGTATCCTGAGCAAGTTGAAAAAGCTGGACTCAATCGTGAGCCGCATCGAATTGCACAATATTTACGGGAGTTGGCTACACTATTCCATACTTATTATAACGCCCATCATTTCTTAATTGATGACACCGAACTGCGTGATGCGCGTCTTAACTTGTGCCGTGCAACGCAAATTGTGACTCAAAATGGATTAAAATTGCTCGATGTATCCGCACCAGAAAAAATGTAATGCTTAAAAGAATTACATTTAAATCACAACCAGTTAATCGCTAATATGGCTCGACGTAAAACTACCAGCAGACACTCGCGAAAACGCGCCAGCAAGAAAAAAGAATCGCCAGGTTGGGTATGGGCTGTTGCTGGACTCTCTGTGGGGTTATTGATCGCAACGTTCATCTGGCTTTATTCGATAGAAAACCCCAGAGGTTCGCAACCAGCGGTTAATGTTCCAGCAAAACCAGTTGTCGCCACACCTAAAATCATCGCGCCAGAAATTAAGCAACCCCTCGCTGCGCCAAAAGTAGCCGTGCCTCCAAAAACAATCATCGAACCACCACCGGCAGAAAATAAATTCACCTTTTATGAGACACTGCCCAAAGACACCATAGATAGTCCAATCGATCACTATCGCGGCAAAGATAAAATACAGCCGTTATTGCAGGTTAAAAAACAGCCTGTCTCCAAAAAAACGGGGCAATATATTTTACAAGCCGGATCTTTTCGTGTTTTTAAAAAGGCAGATCGGCAGAAAGCCAAGCTGGCGATTTTGGGCGTCGAATCGCGGATAGAAAAAGTCCGCTCTAACGATGGCATCTGGCATCGAATCAGGCTCGGCCCTTTTAGCAACTTAGAAGACGCTAATCAGCTACGAACTCGGTTACTGAGCGAGAAAATACAAACGATATTGATTAACACAGGGAAGTAGTTTAGATCTCCACATGGAGGATCAGCGTCTCGCCATTTCTATAGAGCGTCTATAAAAAATGAAGCGTCCCTGAAAAAAATCAATATTTTGCGCTATAACCCCGATATTTGAAGCGTATTGATGACCCAAGAAGCTACTTCACAATTTTTACAAAAATCGCTAAACCAATGTATGCGGTGCGATTATTTTCGCCTGTCTAAAAAACTCCACCAGCTACAACGAAAGCCTGATAAGGAAAAGCTAGACCGTATTAAAAGCGAGATTGAATCTTCCATTCTTAAACGCGAAAAGCGCCAAGAAAGTATTCCAGAACTCAATTACCCAGAACAACTCCCTGTCAGCGAAAAGCATGACGAAATTGCGGAGATTATTCAAAAAAACCAGGTTGTTCTCCTGTGTGGAGAAACAGGCTCAGGCAAGACCACTCAGCTACCAAAAATTTGCCTGCAAGCCGGACGGGGCAGAGATGGCATCATAGGTCATACACAACCAAGACGACTCGCTGCCAGAGCTGTCTCAAACCGTATTGCTGAAGAATTAAAAACACCACTCGGTGATTTAGTCGGTTTTCATACTCGATTTAATCAAAAACTCAGTGAGCGCAATTTAATTAAGATTATGACCGACGGAATATTGCTGGCAGAAATTCAAAACGATCGTTGGTTAAATAAATATGACACCATTATTATTGATGAAGCGCATGAGCGTAGTTTAAATATTGATTTTTTGCTTGGGTATCTCAAACAGTTATTAAAAAAACGTAAAGATTTAAAGCTGATTATCACCTCCGCAACAATTGATGCGGAACGCATCGCCAAACATTTTGATCACGCACCGATTATTGAGGTAAGCGGTAAAACCTACCCTGTCGATATTCAATATCATCCCGTGCCAATTGAAGCAGAATCTCAAACAATTTATCAGCAAATTGATTCTGCTATTGATGAATTGAGCCGCAACATGCGTGGAGATATTTTAGTCTTCCTGCCAGGGGAGCGAGAGATTCACGAAGCTTTTCGCAGCCTTAGACATCGACGTGAACGCATGGATATTTTACCGCTCTACGCGCGCTTGCCTTCTAAAGAGCAACAACAAATCTTTCGCCGTGGTGGCAAGCTCCGCGTGATTCTTTCCACCAACGTTGCTGAAACCTCTCTGACAATTCCTGGCATTCGTTATGTCATAGATACAGGTATTGCACGCATCTCCCGCTATTCCTGGCGAACAAAAGTACAAACGTTATCAACCGAAAAAACCTCGCAGGCATCCGCCAATCAACGCGCGGGACGTTGTGGAAGAGAAGCCCCTGGTATTTGCATTCGGCTATATGATGAAGAAGATTTTAATAATCGGCCGGAATTTACTGATCCCGAAATTCTACGGACCAATTTAGCCTCAGTTATCTTACAAATGGCATCGCTCAAGCTGAGTTCGATAGATCAATTCCCTTTTATTGATGCGCCAGATGGCAGATTAATCCGTGATGGTTATCGGTTACTCGAAGAACTACAGGCTATCGACAAACAAAAGCATCTCACAAAGATGGGTAAACAGATTGCCCAGCTACCGATTGATCC
>CAZUAW010000058.1:0-5967 GCA_964618535.1 uncultured Thiotrichales bacterium | reverse complement strand
GGCTTGGGGACGAAAACACCTAAATGGTTAATCGCTGCGGAAATCAGCGCAACCACCAAACTCTACGCACGAACAGTAGGCGGTATACAACCACAATGGGTTGAGCATATCGGTGCGCACCTCCTCAAACATAGCTACAGTGAGCCGCATTGGCAAAAACGCGCAGCCCGTGTCGGTGGGTTTGAACGACTCTCACTATATGGATTAATTATTAATCCAAAACGAAAAATTAATTACGCCTCGGTTGACCCTATTGTTGCCCGCGAGATTTTTATTCGCTTTGCGCTGGTCTACGGTGAATGGGATTGCAAAATTCCGGTGATTAAAAATAATCGCAAAAATATCGAAGATATTGAGCAAATTGAAGACCGTTTAAGACAACGAGATTTACTCATTAATGATGAAGATCTATTCAATTTTTACGACCAACAATTACCTGACAATATTCATTCGGGTGCCGCTTTTAACCGATGGTTCAAGACGCTTGATGACCCTTCTATTCTTCATCTAAGCGGTGAATCTCTACTACAAAATCAGCAACCGGACGATGCGCGGATCAACGCTTTCCCTATTACCTGGCATCAGGATGGAATGCGCTTGCCGCTGCAATACTGCTTTGAACCTGGGTCAGAAAAAGATGGGGTGACATTGCGAGTGCCACTCGGTGCGTTACCCCAGATCAATGCTGAGCTAAGTGAATGGTTGGTTCCAGGAATGCAGGAAGATAAAATACTCGCCTTGATTAAGGGGCTACCCAAGCGCTGGCGTAAGAACTTTGTACCCGCACCGGATTTTGCGCATGCCGCCATGCAAAGCATTGAAAAAAACAACGGCAGCCTAATATCTGCTTTAGAGAAAACACTAAATCGTATGACCGGGGTAGTTGTACCAATAGAGGCATGGCCGACGACGCTAGAGCCTTATTTAATGATGCGATTTGAAGTGTTCGATGCTCAACGAAAAACGCTCGCCAGCGGCAGAAATCTCAAAGAATTGCAGACCACATTGGCAGACACACTACAAAATCAACCAAAGAAAAAATCCGCTAAAAATTTAGAAAAAAATAATATTACTGATTGGGATTTTGGCGATCTACCCGAGTCTATCGATCAAGATGAAGGTGGATACAGCGTAAAACTCTATCCTGCGCTAACCGCCTCCAAAACAGGTGTGGATCTAAAACTTTTTAATACCAAAGAAACCGCTCAGCAAGCAATGACCGGAGGGTTAAGAAAGTTATTACGTAGTAAGCTTAAACAACAAATTCGCTATCTCGATAACAACCTGCCAGACATACAACAAAACTGTCTGCGCTTTACACCCATAGGTACTTGCCAAGCATTAAAAGATGATCTGATCTGCGCTGCCATTCAAAATACATTCCTCTGCGAAGCTCCAACAATAAGATCCGCAGAAGATTTTCAACAACTGTTAGAGAATCATGAATCCAAGCTATTGCCGATCGCGACCAAAATAGCATTAGCCTTGGAACCCATATTCGAGCCAATGCTTAAAATACGAAAACAGCTCAAGGGAAGTCTGCCGCTCAATCGGATTGAGGCGGCAGCGGATATTAAAATCCAGCTTGAGGCGTTAGTATTTCCGGGGTTTATGCTGGCAACCCCATTCGAGCGGCTTACCGATATTCCTCGCTATCTTCTGGCCATCGAGAAGCGCCTCCAAAAGCTCGACCAAGAACCAGATAAAGACCGGCACAGACGCGTCGAGATTGAGCCGTTACAAAAGATATATTCCACGCTAAACCCCGATAAAGTTTCGAGCGCCCCGGCGATTGAGTTTCGCTGGCTGTTGGAAGAACTACGCGTCTCGCTATTTGCACAAGAGCTAGGCGTAAAAGGCAAAGTCTCAGCAAAGCGACTGGATACGCTGGCGAAAAGCCATTTTCGATAAAATTCCACAAAAAATTTAACCGGACCATGAAGGACGACTTGATGCATAACCTGTGGCTGGACGACACCAGCAATTATCTTCTATAGTGGAAAATACACGAACCCCCCAAGCAGGGTAAAATCTTCAAGGTCAGTCGTACAACCCTATTCAATCAACAAAATACGGCCCACGAGACACATAGTTAACTTATGTTACAAGCCCTCTACGCTAACACTGGATTGATGTATTTCCTGATCTCGGTATCGGTTATTTCCTTTATCGGTTCACTTATCATCATTCCGTGGTTAATCATTCGTTTACCCGAAAGATATTTTGTTGGTGAGCAAAGACGTTTAAACAAAAGCAAAGATCAACACCCTGCTGTCTATTTATCCGCCAAGATTGCCAAAAATATCATTGGTGCCTTTCTAGTAGTATTAGGGTTGATCATGCTGTTACTACCAGGGCAAGGCATTTTAACCATACTGATTGGGCTATCATTGATGGATTTTCCAGGCAAATATGCGTTTGAAAGATTCTTGCTGAGCCGCCCTACCGTGACCAAAAGTATTAACTGGATACGAAAAAAAGCGAACAAGACACCCTTAATATTTAAATAATGACCCAACAAATTATTTTAACGCTTTGCATAATTACAATCCTTGCGGGCTTGAGTGGCTGTATGCACAGTGGCCGTAGCATGCCCGAGAAACAGACAGCCAATACAAATATTATATTAGAAACCGATAACGTCATTAAAAAACGCATTCTTTCTCACTACGATAACTGGAAAGGTGTACGCCACAAAATGGGAGGGAATAGTCGTCAAGGCATTGATTGTTCCGCCTATACCCAGCGAGTTTACCAATCAGAATTTGGAATTAAGATACCACGCGTTTCTAGCGATCAAAAAAACTTTGGCTCACCCGTGTCTCTGAAAAAAATAAAAGTGGGAGACTTATTGTTTTTTAAAACCAGTTTACTGTCAAAACATGTGGGGATATATCTTGGTGATAACACGTTTATCCATGTCTCTAGTAGCAAGGGTGTTATGCGCTCACGCATAGACGAAGGCTATTGGAAGAAGCATTTAAAATCGGCAAGACAAATGCCGATAAATTCGATCAGTTACCCTAGGTCAGATCAAACGATGGGGATCTTGCACGGAGGATGAAGCCATTAATTGACCCTTGTAGGAGCTCAGTTTACTGAGCGAACCTGCTCCGATCTCTGTTCGCCCAGCAAGCTGGGCTCCTACAGAACCTCGCTCACTCTAACTAATATTTAATGAAGGATTATTACTTTAACTTCAGCGGATCAACTGGATTAATCCCATCCATAAATGGCTTGCTTCGTTCCGCGTGGGTGACTTGATACACCAGGCCAATCCAGTTACCAATCACGGCTTCGCCAGTGTCATGCCAGGTATTATTAATTCTTGGCACCAGTAGTTTTTCAGGCATCTCGGGCAATGGCTGATTATTCTTTAACGCAGCTTCACACTGATCGCGATATTCTTCCAAAACTGCTTTAACTGTTCCGCTAAAGTAATTATCTGGAAATGGAGGATAGTCCGCGCGATCTCCATTTAAATACCGCAGCACTTCTCGCTTAAATTCTTTTAACAAACTAATGGTGTCAAATTCTGGATGACCCTGAAAAAACACCCATCTCAGCTGATCCTCACTCACGGCAAGGTGCACACCCGCCACTTCACTTTCAGCCAGTACGGAAATTTTTGCTTGGTCAAACATGCTGCGAGTAATTTCGTTATAACGCGAGTGCGGTACATCGAATAAGGTATCAATATCATTCACCAGCGGATGGCTTTTATTGACCACGGTATGATTAAAAACACCCCAGCGTTTATCACCCATATTTCTTCTGGTCTGTCCGTAAAAATATTCAAGCGCCGCATGTGTTGCCAGACAGGAACACAATACCGAAGTGACATGCTCATTCGCCCAGTCAAGCACTTGAGTCAGAGGCTCCCAAAAAGCTTCGCGGTCAAGCTCAGGCTGAGTGACATTTGCTCCGGTAATAATTAATGCGTCCAGACCGTCGTGTTTAATATCGCTAAAGTTTTCATAATACTGATCAACATAATCCTGTGCTGATTGACTACGAGGAATTTCCGGCAAGGTAAATGGATGCATATGAAATTGAGCAATGGGATTACTTTCACCAATCAGTCTAAAAAACTGGCGCTCAGTCGCCGCCAGCGCTGCATCCGGCATCATATTTAGCAAGCCTATATGTAATTCTCGAATATCCTGATTGGCTGCCCGCTGAGGTTCAAGCACCCGAATACCTTCGCTGCGCAACCGATCAAAAGTGGGTAAGGCTGTATTCGAGACCAAAGGCATTATTGACGCTCGATAGCGGTTTCAATCAAAGACATAAAATCATCAACCGATTTAATTTGCATGAGTTCATCGGTTAACACGGTATAACCGTATTGTTTCGCAATGGCTTCATAACGGGGTATGCGTGACTTGAATAAATAAGGAAATACCCATTGAACAAAATCATCGGGATCAATCAACGCAACATAGGCTATGTCATTTTGCTGCATGTATTGCGCTAAATGTTGCTCTAGAAAGTCCTCGCGATAATAGAGTGGCTTGGGGCTACTCTCAGCACGCGCAATCAATTCTTCCTCATTTTTCTTGCTGGCTTTTAAATATAGAATTAATGTATTGTCACTCAATGTTTTGAGCACAGACTCATTATCCAGCTCGCAAAGACTGCCACCGGCATCATTGACAAAATTTTTATAACCGTAAATATCTTCTGCTTTCTGAATAAATTCTGGCACATCCAGCATTGCAGAAACTTCCGCCTGATGGTGCAGCCGTTGACGACGAATAAACTCTTTTTTCGATAAACCGCCCAGCTCAGGATTACCAATTTTCCCCAGAAAACTCGACACCGGTTTTAGGTGATCAAAAGTAATTTTATTGGAAATAGAAATTGAATCCGAGCGTAGCAAATCCTTCAGGAAAGGCACCTGCATCGCCTGGTATTTAATGTTATCCAAAATAGGCTCATCAAGATAACGCGTGCCAATGCGATAGTCACCAGAGTAATGAAACCAGTGATTTTCTCGCATCATGCTGGAGAGGACTGTTTTACCCACACCCGACATCCCCAGCAGGGTAATCCGTTTGCGTGGCCAGTGTCTAAATTCTTCTGCGGTGAATCTCACTGCGTACTCCTTAAATATCGTAGTCGGTAGGTTCTCATGGTTTGCCACCGTGAATCAATTGGGTAAGCTACCGAGATGGAAAACACGATTCGCTGCATTACTTTCGACCTTGACGACACCTTGTGGGAATGCGCGCCGGCCATTTACCGTGCAGAACAGCGATTCTACCAATGGTTAACCGAACATTACCCCAGAATCAGCGCAGAGTTTAGCCCCAAAGCGTTAATTGAGCATCGCCAGGATTTCATGCGCGACAAAACTGATCTGATGCATAACCTGACGCAGCTTCGCAAACTCTGGCTGGCAGAACTCGCTGTCTTGGCTGATTACGACAGCGCACTCATCGAGCCGGGATTTCGCGTCTTTTGGGAAGCTCGCAACGACGTGGAACTGTTTGATCACGTCGAAGATACCTTAGAGAGCCTACGCCAGCACTACACCATCGGAGCGATCAGCAATGGCAATGCAGATGTGAATTTTATTGGCATTGGCCATCTGTTCGATTTTGCGGTGAATTCAGAACAGGCAGGGAAAGCGAAACCAGATAAAAAAATCTTCAATTTAGCCGCCGACACCGCCGGGGTTTCAGTCGTGCAAATTTTACATGTTGGTGATGATAAAAATACCGATGTACTTGGCGCGTTACATGCCGGAGCAAAAGCAGCCTGGGTAACAGAGAACCCGTCTGAGTGGGAGCATCACCTAGAGCCTCACTTTATTATTTCGCATGTTTCAGAACTGGTTTCGTTGCTAATACGTTGAGCTAATCAGCGAATGGCATTAACCTGTCGCCCTCATCATAATTGGTGCTTTCCCGTCGCTCACCCCGAAGTCACATGATAAAGCGCTCTGGGACATTCTACTCTTAG
>CAZUAW010000057.1:0-10291 GCA_964618535.1 uncultured Thiotrichales bacterium | reverse complement strand
CTAGTGTCGTTGCACACCAGCTTTTGATGCTGATTTCGCTTTACTCACGGGCTTTTTGGGTTTATCCGTAACCAATGGCTCGGGCGACCGAGTTAAAGCAATCTCCAGCACTTTATCAATCCAGCGAACCGGAATAATCTCAATTTTTGAGATGATATTCTTCGGCATATCCACCAGATCTTTTTCGTTCTGTTCTGGAATAATGACGGTAGTAATACCACCTCTATGCGCAGCCAACAGCTTCTCTTTTAAACCACCAATTGGCAGGACTTCGCCACGCAATGTGATTTCACCTGTCATCGCCACATCCGCTCGAACCGGAATCCCGGTCAACGCGGAAACCAGCGAGGTGCACATGCCAATACCAGCACTTGGGCCATCTTTGGGCGTCGCGCCTTCGGGAACATGAATATGAATATCGTGTTTCTGAAAGTACTCTAGGTCGATTCCCAGAATATCAGCGCGGCTTCGAACTACTGTGCGTGCGGCTTCGATAGATTCTTTCATCACATCACCGAGCTGTCCGGTACTGGTAATGATGCCCTTGCCCGGCATGGTAGCCGCTTCAATAGTGAGTAGTTCACCGCCAACTTCTGTCCAGGCCAAACCTGTAACTTGGCCGACTTGATCTTCTTCTTCCGCCAAACCATAGCGGAATTGTTTCACACCAAGATACTTTTCAAGATTTTTTGGCGTCACGCTGGTCTTTTTCTTGCTCTTCTTGAGCAAGTGATCTTTCACGACTTTGCGCGCCACTTTGGAAATTTCACGTTCCAGGTTTCGTACTCCAGCCTCGCGACTGTAGTAGCGGATAATATCTCGAACAGCGCTTTCGCTAATGGTCAACTCACCATCTTCCAGACCATTATTTTTTAGCTGTTTTGGCACTAAATAGTTAATCGCAATTTTGGTTTTTTCATCTTCGGTGTAACCGGGTAGACGAATAACTTCCATCCGATCCAGCAATGGCCCCGGAATATTCATGCTGTTTGAAGTCGCAACAAACATGGTGTCAGACAGATCGTAATCCACTTCTAAGTAGTGATCTGCAAACGAATCATTTTGCTCAGGGTCGAGTACTTCCAGTAACGCAGAAGCAGGGTCACCGCGAAAATCCATTGCCATCTTGTCGATTTCATCGAGCAGGAAAAGTGGGTTTTTCACTTCTACTTTGGACATGTTCTGAATGATTTTACCGGGTAATGCACCAATATAAGTTCGGCGATGACCACGAATTTCGGCTTCGTCACGAACACCACCGAGTGACATTCTCACGTACTTTCGATTGGTCGCTCTCGCAATGGACTGACCCAGAGAGGTTTTACCCACACCAGGAGGGCCAACCAGACAAAGAATTGGGCCTTTGAGTTTTTTAACGCGCTGCTGCACCGCCAAATACTCAAGAATCCGCTCTTTAACTTTCTCTAAACCGTAGTGATCCTCATCAAGTACTTTTTCGGCCTTGGTCAGATCATTGGTGACACGGGACCGCTTTTTCCACGGAACATTGGTGAGCCATTCGACATAGTTTCGGACCACCGTGGCTTCCGCAGACATCGGTGACATCATTTTCAACTTGTTCAGTTCGTTGGTTGCCTTATCTTTGGCTTCCTTAGGCATGCCGGATTTTTCAATTTTCTTTGCTAGCTCTTCATTCTCGTTGGGCGCTTCTTCAATTTCGCCTAGTTCTTTTTGAATCGCTTTCATCTGCTCGTTCAGATAATACTCGCGCTGGCTCTTCTCCATCTGCTGCTTAACACGGCCACGAATTCTCTTTTCTACTTGCAGAATATCAATTTCACCTTCAATCAGACCAACGATATGCTCCAGACGGTCGCGGATGCTTTCAATTTCCAGTACCTTCTGCTTTTCATCCAACTTCAGCGCCATATGCGCAGCGATGGTATCAGCCAAACGTGCGGGATCATCGATACCTGAAAGTGAGGTAAGAATTTCGGGAGGCACTTTTTTGTTCAGTTTGACGTATTGATCAAACAGACTGATAACGCTTCTGCTGAGTACTTCCAGCTCACGTTCATCTTCGGAAACATCAGATTCAATCAGCGTGATTTGTGCGGTGAAAAAGTCCTCACCGTCTGCGAGATCTACGACCTTAGCGCGCTGTGTACCTTCCACCAATACTTTGATGGTGCCATCGGGCAGTTTCAGCAGCTGTAGAATATTGGAGAGCGTACCAATTCGGTAAATTTCTTCTGCACCAGGCTCATCCACTTCAGCGCTGGTTTGTGCAACCAACAGGATTTGCTTGTCATTTGCCATTGCTTCATCGAGCGCTTTAATGGACTTCTCTCTACCCACAAACAGCGGTATGACCATGTGCGGATAGACGACCACATCACGCAGAGGTAATACCGGTACGGCTTTGATGGTTTCGGAAGCAATTGTTTTATCTGTCATAAGTCACTCGGTTTTCTACGGGAGTTGAGATATGTTCCCTGATATTGAAACTAACAATTCGATAGCTACCGATCATTAGTTTCTCCAGTTCAAGCATTCTAGCCATGAATCCATAACTTAGAATAACACTCTCAGAGTTTCTGGAATACGATCTACGTACCCAAATACCTGTGTCACACTCGTGAAAGGTGATTTAGGCAACCATTACAGTCAAAATATGGTCAAATTTACGAAATTCAAGTCAACGGCTGCAAACTAGCCTTTCTTATTAGCGTATTTTATAAAAAATCTAGAAAGTTAGCCGCGCACAGATTGTGTACAGCTAAACATAAACAAAGACGACAGCAGATTGTTCCACACAGAATGTGCGGAACAATGACAATTTATTCGGCGACAGCTTTTTTAGTATTTTCGTAAATCATATACGGCTGAGCATCGCCGTTGACAACCGATTCATCGATAACAACTTTGGTGATGTCTTCGCTAGAGGGCAAGTCATACATGGTATCCAGCAAGATTTTCTCAAGGATTGTACGTAGGCCTCGAGCACCGGTTTTACGATGCATTGCCTGCAGTGCAATCGCAGCCAGAGCATCTTCTCTGAACTCCAGCTCAACATCTTCCATTTCAAACAGTCGCTTGTATTGCTTGGTAATGGCATTTTTCGGCTCGGTAAGTATCTGCACGAGCGCATCTTGATCTAGCTCGCTTAACGTAGCGACAACCGGTAAACGTCCGACAAATTCTGGAATCAAACCATAATTAACCAGATCCTCTGGTTCAAGCTCTTCAAACAAGCCGCCAATTGATTTGGCTTCTGCATCGCCTCTGACTTCCGCTGAAAAACCGATACCACCTTTTTCAGTTCGATCTCGAATAACTTTATCCATACCAGCAAATGCGCCGCCACAAATAAACAAGATATTACCGGTATCAACTTGCAGAAATTCTTGCTGGGGGTGCTTACGACCACCTTGAGGTGGAACCGATGCGACGGTACCTTCAATCAACTTCAGCAATGCTTGTTGTACACCTTCGCCGGAAACATCGCGTGTAATTGAAGGGTTATCTGACTTACGTGAAATTTTGTCAATTTCATCGATATAGACAATACCTGTCTGCGCCTTTTCGACATCGTAGTCGCATTTTTGCAGCAATTTTTGAATAATATTTTCAACATCTTCGCCGACATAACCTGCTTCAGTCAAAGTGGTTGCATCCGCGATTGTGAAAGGCACATTCAAAAATCTTGCCAGCGTTTCCGCCAACAACGTCTTGCCTGAACCCGTGGGGCCGATCAATAAGATGTTACTTTTTGCCAGCTCAACATCATCTTTACGCTTGCGCGATTCTTTACGCTTATAGTGGTTATAAACCGCAACAGAAAGGACTTTTTTAGCTTTTCCCTGACCGATAACAAAGTCATCCAGGTTGGCGTTGATGTCTCTGGGAGTGGGCAGCTGATCATGTTCTTCACCCGCCTGTTCCTGAATTTCTTCACGAATTATGTCATTACAAAGTTCAACGCATTCATCGCAAATAAATACGGACGGGCCCGCAATTAATTTGCGTACTTCATGCTGGCTCTTGCCGCAAAAAGAACAGTAGAGTAGTTTTCCGTTGTCTTTGTCGCCTTTTTTATCACTCATTAAAAAATCCTGAAATTAGACCTCGATCGCCATCTCTCATTATTTTATTCTACCCATTTTGTGGATGAGCGCTTAAAACAAGACGCGAGTTATTGATCACCTTGCCGTTTTTTTGCTCAGGAATCAAGCAACGGATTCAAGGGAACGGCATCCCACGAATAGAATGGGAGCTATTTCCCGAAATTTTACTTGCGAGCCTATTTTTTCTCAGATTCTGATTCAGGACGGGCATTGAGCACTTCGTCAATCAAACCATAGTCAGCAGCTTCTTGACTGCCAAGAAAATTATCACGCTCGGTATCGTTCCCAATCGTCTCGATTTTCTGGCCAGTATGTTTGGCGAGAATGCCATTCAATTGATCGCGAATCTTTAAAATTTCTTTGGCGTGAATATCGATATCCGTCGCTTGCCCTTGAAAACCACCCAGTGGTTGATGAATCATCACGCGGGAAAAAGGTAACGCGAAACGCTTGCCTTTGGCGCCACCGGTGAGCAACACAGCCCCCATGCTGGCAGCCTGTCCAATACACAACGTACTGACATCAGGACGAATAAACTGCATGGTGTCGTAAATCGCCATACCGGCAGTGACAGAACCGCCAGGGGAATTGATATACAGATGGATATCTTTATCGGGATTTTCAGACTCAAGAAATAACAGTTGTGCGACGATTAGATTCGCCATGTGGTCCTCAATCTGACCAACAATAAAAATGACGCGTTCTTTCAGCAGACGAGAATAAATATCGTAAGAACGTTCGCCACGTGAAGTCTGCTCAACCACCATTGGCACCAGACCAGATGCTCTCACTTCTGCTGCTGGGGTATTCAGTCCATTATTCCAACCCATTATCCTTCCTCTTTGTTATCAGTATTCATTAGCTCGTCAAAACCAATTTCCTTGGTACTGACGTCTGTTTTTGATTTAATCCAGTCAACAACCTGCTCTTCGATCACCATCGCCTCAATTGTTGCCAGACGCTCTTTGCTGGATCGATAATATTGCCTGAATTGCTCGGGATCTTCGTAGGTCGTTGCCAGCTCATCGAGCGTAACATCGACACGATCACTATCCAGTCTAATGTCATTATCACGAATGATTTTGCCGACGATCAAACCCAGCAGCACGCGTTTTTTGCCTTCAGCCTCAAACAGATCATCAGGGAACATGCTGGCATCGCTCTGGCCAGCATTCGACATCATTTGCTGACGAAGGTTTTCGATTTCCTGTCCAACCAACGCTTTGGGGGCTTCCACATCGGCATGTGCCGCCAACAAAATATCCATCACCTCGGTTTTGACTCGTTGACGAATCGCCTGATTACCTTCGCGCAACATATTGGATTTTACGTCATCGCGAAACTTGTCAATAGAGCCATCGTCAACGCCAAATTTGGCAACAAAATCCTTATCAACTTTAGGCAGTTCGGGTGCGCTGACTGAGATCACTTTGGTTTCGAAACGTGCTTCTTTACCTGCCAGATTCTTGGCGCCGTAGCCTTCAGGAAAGGTAACATTCAATGTTTTCTCATCACCGCCCTTAACACCGGTGAGCTGCTCTTCAAAGCCAGGAATCATGCCGCCCTGACCGATAACAATGGGTGCATTAGATGCCTTGCCGCCTTCAAACGCCTCATCACCCATAAAGCCTTCAAAATCAACAATCACCTGATCGCCTTTTTTGGCCGCACGTTTTACTTCTTTCCAGCCTTTATGCTGCTCGCGCAGGGTGTCGATCATTTTATCGATATCGGCATCTTCAATTTTCACTTCGAGCTGCGCAATTTCCTTTTCAGCAAGATCCTGGATTTCGATTTCAGGATAGATTTCAAACGTCGCCGTGTATTTTAGCTCGGCACCCGGTTCTGGGTTTCCAGAATCAATAGATGGCGCACCCGCTGGCTGGAGCTTTTCCTGCGTGACAGCTTCCTGAAAGCTAGACTGCATTAGCTCACCGAGCACTTCCTGGTAGACACCTTTGCCGTACTGCTGACGAACCACCTTAAGTGGTACCTTGCCAGGTCGGAAGCCCTTGATTTGAACTCTGGGAGCCATAGAACGAATGCGTGATTCAACCTCGCTATCAATTTTCTCTGCGGGTAATTGAACGGTCATCTTCCGTTCAAGATTGCTGATCGACTCAACCGAAACTTGCATAACTATTCCTCTATCGAGAATACCGAGGATCTATCCCGCCGGTTCTCTGACTCAAATAAAATGGTGCGAAAGGAGAGACTCGAACTCTCACGTCTTGCGACACTGGAACCTAAATCCAGCGCGTCTACCAATTCCGCCACTCTCGCATGACTATCTAAACAAACCGACGACTCTAACTTTAGGCTGAAACCGAATGGTCACCATCATATAAAGTCAGAGGCATCAGAAAAATGGGGTGGATGATGGGGCTCGAACCCACGACCACCGGAATCACAATCCAGGGCTCTACCAACTGAGCTACATCCACCATAATTTGGCGCGCCCGGCAGGATTCGAACCTGCGACCTACGGCTTAGAAGGCCGTTGCTCTATCCAGCTGAGCTACGGGCGCAAAATAGTAACTGCGTCCTACCAACGACCATCCTGGCCACAAACGCTTCTGTTCTTGCACCATTTTGCGACTAAATCAGTCAAAAAATGGTCGGGGTGGAGAGATTCGAACTCCCGACCCTCTGCTCCCAAAGCAGATGCGCTACCAAGCTGCGCTACACCCCGAAGTGCTAAGGGCGGCATGATACCCACCCCCTTCCAGCGCGTCAATTGGCAAAATCCAGTTTGTTCGAGCTGTTCAGCCGTGCGATTATCCCACGCTCAATGAAACACCTCAAAATATTATGAGTGCAGCACTGATTGATGGTAAATCCATCGCCGCAAAAATTCGTCAGAAAATTAAAGCCAACGTTGACAAATTCACCAGCATTGGTGAGAGAGCACCAGGCATTGCTGTGGTTCTGGTGGGCGAAGATCCCGCCTCGCAAGTCTACGTGGGATACAAAAAACGTGCTTGCGATGAAGTGGGATTTCATTCCGAATCTAAAACCCTGCCTATCGATACCACACAAGACGAATTGCTTTCTATCATCGATCAATATAATCAAAATCCCGCCATCGACGGTATTTTAGTTCAACTGCCGCTACCCGAACACATCGACACAGAAACCGTCATTGAACGCATTCATCCAGATAAAGATGTCGATGGTTTCCATCCCTACAACATCGGCAGGCTCGCAGTACGCATGCCGGCGCTGCGCTCATGTACCCCTTATGGTGTGATTCATCTATTAGATGCAATTGGTGAATCCTATAAAGGTCGACACGCTGTAATCGTTGGCGCGTCTAACCACGTTGGCCGCCCAATGTGCATGGAATTGCTACTGGCTGGTGCCACGACTACCGTTTGCCATCGCTTTACCGACGACCTTAAAGAGCACGTTGGTCGTGCAGACATTCTCGTCGCCGCAGTGGGTAAGCCCGGAATAGTCAATGGTGAATGGATAAAGCCAGGCGCAACCGTGATTGATATCGGCATTAATCGACTGCCCAATGGGAAACTCGTTGGCGATGTAGATTTCGCTGCCGCTCAAGACCGTGCTGCACACATTACGCCCGTTCCCGGTGGCGTTGGCCCAATGACGGTTGCCATTCTCATGAAAAACACATTACAGGCATACAAACTTAGAGAAACTTGATTGTTACCGCCAATGAATTAAGCTTAGATAATATATTTATGAGATTTAAGGTCTAACAAGACACTTAAACGGCAATGGGTCATTCAGGAATCAGGGAGATTGAAGCATGAATAACAATGAAAATTTGTCATATCAATCTTGCCAAGGAGTTCAACGGAGCTGAAAGGCAAACTGAACTCCTCATCCGCGCGCTGACTGAAAAGCCAGTAGAGCAAATACTGCTACTCAGGCCCCACTCACCACTACTAACGCGCCTTGCCGATCTAGACACAATTAAAATTAGAGTGGTCCGTAGCCCCATCATGCTTAATTCATCGCAATGCAAAGACTGCGACATTATCCATGCCCATGAAATAAATGCAGCAGTGCTGGCGTACGCAGCCCATAAACGGTACGGAAAACCTTTTACACTGACCTCGCGACATTTTAGTCGCCCCGATAGCCACCCCGTAGCGCGCAAAATTTTCGATAAAATCCAGCTTGTCATTGCAGCCTCTCGAAAGATCGAACAAACGCTTTTAAGCTACGATCCTCGCCTAAAAGTTAAAGTCATCCCACCAATGTCTGCGCATTTTAAAATCACAGAAGAATTTCGCGGTTTAAAAGAAAAATACGCAGATCATTTTTTAATTGGTCATATCTGCTCCAGCACGGATGAAGACCCTGGTGACAAAAATCTGCTAAAAACCGCCCACCAGCTCGCACGCAAAAATCCTAAACTAAAATTTATTTTTATCGGCAGCAATAAAAAAAGACTTAACCTAAACGCTGCAACGCAAGGTGTAAATTACATTGAAGTGTATGGATCAAAAAGAAACATCGGCGACTATCTCAACTGCTTTGATATTTTTATTTCTCCTGAAACAAAACCCAACATCAAACCACCACTGATCGACGCGATGGAACAAGGCGTAGCAATCATTGCCACAGACACCTCCTTTAATGCAGAATTCATTCAAAATGAAATCAACGGACTGTTGGTAGATAAAAATAAACCAGAACAACTCGCTAAAAGTATAGAACGACTTTATAACGATCCAGAACTCAGAGAAAAATTAAGACTCGAAGCACAACGTTATGCAAAAAGATATATTCCAGAAACATTGGCGATACAATATTTTCAAACGTATCAAGAATTAATGGCTGGCCACTACTTTAAAAAGAACCCTTAGCTATTTTCGCTTATAGCCAATATAAAAACTCAGGGAACCCCAATTGGAAAAAATAAGTCAACTGCTAGATTTTGACCGTGAACATATCTGGCACCCCTATGCCCCGCTTCCTGGCAAAAATAATAGCTTGCCAGTGATTGCTGCAGAAGGTGTAGAAATCATACTGGCTGATGGTCGTCGACTAATAGACGGCATGGCTTCATGGTGGTCTGTTATTCATGGATATAACCATCCTGTCCTAAATAAAGCACTAATCGAACAAACAGAAAAATTTGCGCACGTCATGTTCGGAGGTCTCACCCACGAACCGGCCATCACACTGGTTAAAAAGCTCATAGACATAACGCCGCAGCCACTCGATAAAGTTTTTTTAACAGACTCTGGATCAATAGCAGTCGAAGTCGCACTAAAAATGGCAATTCAATATCAGGCTGGCATAGGAAAACCCGAAAAACAGAAGTTTCTGACTGTGAAAAATGGCTATCACGGCGATACTTTTGGGGCGATGTCCGTCTGCGACCCCGTCAACGGCATGCATTCACTTTTCTCAAAAGTGCTGCCTCAACAGTATTTCGCACCCGCGCCACATCAAGGCGAGCATCCAGAAAATGAAGATGATATTGAGCAATTTGCAGAGCTACTGGAACAAAACCAGGACTCAATCGCCGCCGTCATATTAGAACCCATCGTACAAAATGCCGGTGGGATGAGGATTTACCGTGCCAGCTACTTAAAAGCCATTGAAACACTGTGCAAGCAACACAATGTGCTGCTCATTCTGGACGAAATTGCCACTGGCTTTGGACGCACTGGCACCCTCTTTGCTGCCGAACAAGCAGGCGTTATACCCGACATCCTATGCGTTGGCAAAACTCTCACCGCAGGCTACATGACGCTAGGCGCAACACTGACCACGCAAAAAATTGCCGACGGCATCTCGGCAAGCGAATCTGGTGCGCTCATGCATGGCCCCACGTACATGGGCAATCCTCTCGCCTGCGCGGTCGCCAACGCCAGTATTGATTTGCTTCTTAGCCAACCATGGAAAAACACCATCGCTAATATCGAGAAGCAACTCACTCAGGAACTGGAACCCTGCAGAAATTTAGCTAATGTGAAAGATGTACGAATAAAAGGCGGCATTGGCATAGTAGAACTACACCAGCCAATTGTAGATAACGACATTCAAAATCAATTTGTCGATGCAGGCATCTGGATACGACCTTTCTCGAACCTCGTCTATGTCATGCCACCGTACATCATCACAAGTGAGCAGTTAAATCACATTACTCAGGCAATTTATTCTGTTTTAGTAAGGGATTGTTAACGCTCGTAAATACTCCTATGAACTCACTCAAACCTAGC
>CAZUAW010000056.1:3963-10316 GCA_964618535.1 uncultured Thiotrichales bacterium | reverse complement strand
CCCGCTGGTGGACGAGATGGTTTCCCAGAACCGCTTCTGTTTCCCTTTAATTCTGCAATGTCCAGCTTTTTACCACAAACTCTAGCTTTTTGAAGGATCCGCAGTACTTCTGTGGGCATCCCTTCTGGTAGATCCACAGTTGAGTAGCTGTCATGGATTTCTATTGTGCCGATGTAGCAGCTTTCTATTTCAGCCTCATTGGCGATTGCGCCCACGATGTTTCCGGGGGCGACGTCATCAGCACGTCCCACTTCGATTCTGTAGCGGTTCATGTCGATATCAGGAAATTCTTTTAGCCGATCTGGCCTTGTTTGCGCGGGTCGCTCTACGCGTTGATGAGGGTCACTGCGTGGTGACCTCTCTTTATTAAAGCTCTCTCTTGGCGAATCTTTGCGAGCACTCTCTTTACGTGAAGAATCTCGGCGCGAACTATCTCCACGTCCATCTTCTCGTTTAGAGCGGCTTCTGGCGGGACGATCATCAAAATCTCTTTCGCGGCGTTTCTTATTTTGCTGTCGAGGTTCTTTTTCGGAAATAAACAAAGGTTTATCACCTTGTGCAATCTTGGCTAATGCTGCGGCGATTAAGGAGGGATCTGTGTTGGTTTCTGCGTGAAACTCGGTAATCACTTTATGATATAAATCAAGCTGTTGATTCGCTAGTGTATCGGAGATTTTTTGTTTAAAACTATTGATACGTGTTTCATTAATTAATTTAGGCGAAGGCAGCTGCATCGGCTCAATACGGTGGCCACTGACTTTCTCAATGGTATGTAGCATGCGTTTTTCCCGCGGCGCAACAAATAAAATGGCTTCACCTTTGCGCCCTGCCCGTCCAGTTCGGCCAATCCGATGAACATAGGATTCTGGATCATGCGGAATATCATAATTTACGACGTGACTAATACGCGGCACATCAAGTCCTCGCGCAGCAACGTCTGTCGCAATGAGAATATCAACACGACCCTTTTTTAACTGATCAATCATACGTTCGCGATTCTTTTGCACAATATCGCCATTGATAGCTTCAGCTGCAAACCCTCTGGCTGACAATTTATCAGCGAGTTCTACCGTCAAAGTTTTGGTACGGACAAAAATCAGCATTGCTTCAAACGGCTCGACTTCCAGGATTCGAGTCAATGCATCGAGTTTATTAACACCGGAAACTTGCCAGTAGCGTTGTCTAATCGTGGTCGCAGTAGTGGTTTTACTTTTTATTTTAATTAATTCTGGATCTTTCAAAAATCGCTTTGCAACACGCTTAATTGCTTCCGGCATGGTGGCAGAAAATAATGCTATCTGACGTTCTTTAGGGAGCTTATCCATGACCCATTCGACGTCATCAATAAAACCCATGCGCAGCATTTCATCAGCTTCATCCAAAACCAGCGCTTTGAGACCATCCAGTTTTAGCGTGCCTTTTTTGATGTGATCCATCACCCGCCCCGGAGTTCCCACAACGGCATGTACGCCGCGTCTAAGCGGTTTCAGTTGTATACCGTAAGCCTGCCCACCATAAATGGGTAATACCCTCAAACCGTTAATGTGCCGAGAATACGTTTGTACCGCTTCGGCAACCTGGATCGCCAGCTCGCGAGTCGGTGCTAGTACCAGCAGTTGCGGCACATTTTGCTTCACATCAATTTTATCCAGCAACGGTAATGCGAATGCAGCAGTTTTTCCTGTGCCCGTTTGCGCCTGACCGATAATGTCGCGCCCGTCCAAAATCGGCGGAATACAGGCTTCCTGGATTGGAGAAGGCGTTTCGTAACCGATTTCATCAAGTACTTTTAGAATTGGATCGGACAGGCCAATATCACTAAAAGCGATCGGGTCTTTTGAGTTAGACATTTTCTGATTGTTTCCTGAGTGACTTTCTTTATAAGGAGTATACGCTAAAGCATCGTTTTTAAGGCTTTTTAAGCGACGCGCGAGGATACTCAAACTCTTAACAAAAATGAAAGTTTTATCGAACAAAAACACTTGATGTCACCGAACGCCTAAGCCATAAGCACTAGAAACATCAGCATAATCAACATAAGTGCGCTTTTTCGCATCGGGTCATATACAATGCGCCCCCATATTTTTTACTCAATACCGGACAAGACATTGCTTACAACTGCGAATATCACCATTCAATTTGGCTCCAAGCCTCTTTTTGAAGACGTTTCCGTCAAATTTGGCAATGGCAATCGCTACGGATTAATTGGCGCAAATGGTTGTGGAAAATCAACCTTCATGAAGATCCTTGGGAAAGACCTGGAACCCACTTCTGGCAATATTTCCAAAGACCCGCATGAACGCATCGGTAAGCTCAGCCAAGATCAATTTGCGTACGAAGAATTTGGCGTCATTGATACTGTCATTATGGGCCACGAAGAAATGTGGAAAGTTAAATCTGAAAAGGATGCTATTTACGCTAATCCTGAGATGACCGAAGCTGACGGTCTGCGCGCTGCCGATCTGGAAGCTGAGTTTGCAGAAATGGATGGTTACACCGCAGAAGCTCGCGCCGGCGAATTACTCTTGGGCGTCGGCATTCCAATTGAATATCACTACGGTAAAATGAGCGAGGTCGCTCCGGGTTTAAAGCTACGTGTTTTATTAGCCCAGGTACTATTTTCCGAGCCAGATATCATGCTGCTGGACGAGCCTACCAATAACCTCGACATCAACACTATTCGCTGGCTAGAAGGTGTTTTAAACGAGCGAAAATGTACCATGGTTATTATTTCGCACGATCGGCATTTTCTAAATAGCGTCTGCACCCACATGGCTGATCTGGATTTTGGCGAGATTCGTGTTTATCCTGGTAATTACGATGAGTATATGACGGCATCAACGCAGGCTCGCGAACAACTCCAGTCTGACAACGCGAAAAAGAAAGCTCAAATTGCCGAATTAAAATCATTTGTCAGCCGCTTTTCTGCCAACGCATCTAAATCCAAACAGGCAACTTCCCGAGCGAAGAAAATAGATAAAATTCATCTGGCAGAAATAAAGCCATCCAGCCGACAAAACCCATATATCCGTTTTGAGCAGGACAAAAAGCTTCATCGCCAAGCGCTGGAAGTTGAAGGACTATCGAAAAGTTTTGATAACGAAGTATTTTCAAATTTAAACTTAATGCTGAACGTTGGCGAGAAAATTGCCATTATCGGCCCCAACGGCATTGGTAAAACCACCTTATTGCGCTGCCTGATCAATGATATTGAGCCTACCTCCGGTACCATCAAATGGTCCGAAAACGCTGCCCTAGGTTACTACGCACAGGATCACGCCAGCGATTTTGAGGAAGAAAAAGACCTTTATGACTGGATGTCCGAATGGGGGAAAGAAAGCGATGATGAACAAGCCATTCGCGGCACCTTAGGCCGCCTGTTATTTTCCAACGATGAAATCAAGAAGTCCGTTAAAGTAATTTCAGGTGGTGAGCAAGGCAGGATGCTATTTGGTAAGTTAATATTGCAACGCCCCAATATTATGCTCATGGATGAGCCGACCAATCACCTGGATATGGAGTCCATCGAGTCTTTAAACATGGCGCTTGAAGAGTACCCGGGGACTTTAATTTTTGTCAGCCATGATCGGGAATTTGTTTCTTCGCTAGCCACCAGAATTATTGAACTAACTCCAACAGGTATTGTTGATTTTCATGGCAGCTATGAAGAATATTTAAAACAACAAGCCATGCAATAAAACGCGCCGCTATATTATACTCTCCACGTTCAAGAATACCCCAAATATGGCACGCCTTGTTTTGCAAATATCTCCGTTGTAAATACTTGAAATAGATGACTATTCCTGTGCATTTACGCCTTGATCTTCACAAAAACGGCGCACCACCTTCGGGGTATTCTCAAACGCGAAGAGTATACTTTGAATAAAATAGCGATTTTTGTCGATGTTCAGAATATCTATTACACCACTCGACAGCAGTACGGCCATCAATTTAATTATCGCAAGCTATGGCAAATTATCAACGCACAAGGACAGATCGTATCCGCCACTGCTTACGCGATCCAGCGAGATGATGAAAAGCAAAAAAAATTTCAGGATGCGCTCAAGCACATTGGATTTACGGTTAAGCTAAAACCTTACATTCAACGTCGGGATGGCTCCGCTAAGGGCGACTGGGATGTTGGTATTACTATCGACGTTATGGACACTGCAAAAGATGTCGATACAGTAGTATTACTGTCTGGCGACGGGGACTTCGATTTATTACTGAAGAAAATCAATCAAGCTTATGGTGTTAAAACGGAAGTTTACGGCGTGGAAGCGCTGACGGCTAACTCGTTAATTGATGCGGCTGGTGTGTTTAATCCTATTGAACAAAATTTACTTTTATAGCTTCTGTTTCCTCAGGGCATTCTGCTTTAAATAAAAAAGTTCGCGAGTTGCAAAATCACCAACGCAAAAATACCCGCCACGACATCGTCGATCATAATTCCGAACCCACCTTGAACTTTTTTGTCAATCCAACCTATCGGTGGTGGTTTGATAATATCGAAAATTCTAAATAGCACAAAACCCGCGACGATCCATTGCCAGCCAGATGGCGCTAAAAACATGGTAACCAAATAACCAGCAATTTCATCCCAGACGATGCCGCCGTGATCATGCACGCCAAGCATTTTTGAGGAGCGATCACAGAGCCAGATCCCAACGACAATAACAAAAAGAGTAACGAGAAAATACATTGCTGGAGATAAATTCTGTATGGCTAAATAGATGGGAATTGCAGCCAACGTACCGAAGGTGCCAGGCATGATTGGCGCAAGACCTGAGCCAAACCCAAATGCTAAAAAATGAATGGGGTTAGTGAGAATTATTTTTGCAGGTATTGGGTCGGATTGTTTTTTCATTTTAGTGATTTTTAAAGTGATTGTAGCCAACATCCGTCAGGGACATAACGCGATTATCTTCCGTATAAATTTGTAGCCCTTTAGTGTGCGTTGTACTGCCAACGCAGGTGATCGTGACATTGAGTTCACTAGCTATTTTTTTAATTTCATAAGCAGCTTGCGTTGGGGCAGTGAATATTAATTCGTAATCATCCCCACCATTGATTATAAGCTCTGGGTTTTCCCCCGTTTTAATCCAATTATTCCCAGCAAAAGACAGGGGTAACGACGCAAAAGTGACTTCAGCGCCTATATCACTCGCTTGAAGAATATGTCCCAAATCTGCAGCAAACCCATCTGAGCAATCTATCATTGAAGTGGCACAATTAATTAATGCCTGTCCAATTTTGAGCCTCGGTGTCGGTCTGTTTAAACGCTCAATACAGTATTTTTTTTCTTCATTGGCGAGTCTAATTTTATCTTGATAAGCCAGCAATCCAATTGCCGCATCACCGAGTGTACCGGTCACGTAGATGTCTTCATTGGGACTCGCTGTAGAACGCAATACACCACCCTTTTTTGGCAAAGCGCCCATCACTTGTATCGTAATTGTCAGCGGACCTCGGGTGGTATCACCGCCAACTAAGGCGATATGATATTGCTCAGCGATATCAGAAAGACTTGATGCAAATTTTTCCAACCAGTCATCGTCTGCCTCTGGCAACACCAGACTCAGCGTAAACCAGCGCGGTGCTGCGCCCATTGCAGCGAGATCACTGAGATTAACCGCCAGCGCCTTATAAGCAATATCAACAGGAGAAGTATCTAGTGGAAAATGTACACCCGCCACCAGGGTATCAACGCTGATTGCGATTGGAGAAGCGTCAGGACGAATGACTGCGGCATCATCTCCAATTCCTGTAATAACCTCAGCGGCCTGTTTTGAAAAATTAAAATACCGTTCGATGATCTCGAATTCGGTCATTTCTTAGCGTGTGTTTTTGCTTCTAGCGGACGAAATTTTGACCAAACTTTATCCAAAACACCGTTAACGAATTTATGCGCACCCTCTGCCCCAAATTGCTTTGTCAAACCAATGGCTTCATTAATGACAACCTTATACGGTATTTCTTGATTGTTTTTTAATTCGTGTACCGCGATTCTCAGCACAACCCTTTCGATCTCATCGATCAATTCGATGTCTCGGGGTAAATAGGGTTTAAGTGCTGCGTCAAAATCGTCAGACGACGACACTACGCTGGTGACGATACCTGCAAAATAATCTTTATCGGTTTTATGATAATCGCGATCTGTTTTGAACTGGTCGAGTAATTCGCCGGTTAAATGCCCAGCAATTTGCCATTGATAAATGGCTTGTACGGCGAGTCTTCGTGCCATATGCCGCCTTTGAATGATCTGACGCGCTTTATTTTTATCAACTTCAGACATTACTGGATTTCGGCTGTTAATTACGACTAATTAAATTATTGAGTCTATCTATATTGAG
>CAZUAW010000056.1:0-3863 GCA_964618535.1 uncultured Thiotrichales bacterium | reverse complement strand
TATTGAGTCTATCTATATTGAGGCTAGCTATAAAAATGGGAGTCACTATTTCTCATCGAGCTTTCTTAACAGGCTGATCATCTCTAACGCACCCATTGCAGCTTCTGCGCCTTTATTACCCGCTTTTGTTCCGGCACGTTCAATCGCCTGTTCAATAGAGTTAGTAGTCAAAATAGCATTGATAACAGGCACTTCATTTTGCATTGCCACCTGCCCAAGTCCCTTGGCACTTTCACCTGCAACAATATCAAAATGCGGTGTCGAGCCACGGATAACAGCACCTAGAACGATGACAGCATCATAGTTTCCTGACTTTGCCATTTTCTGTGCGACCAATGGCAATTCAAGCGCACCAGGAACGTAGGCTATATCGCAGCTGCCAGCATCGCCTAATTGTCTATCCAGTACATCGGTTGCGCCATTTAACAAGCTATCAACAATAAAACTGTTAAAGCGAGAAACTACAATTCCGATATTAACTTTATCAAGTCGGAAATTGCCTTCGAGAATAGTGATATTAGCCATTGAACTCTTAAATTTAGAGGGTGAAGTTACGTAAGGTAAAAGCAAAAAGAGAGTAGCTCTCGCTACTCTCTCCCCAGTTTACTACGTTTAATCATCCGATGGATAACTAAGCGCATATCTTTAAACAAACAAACCTAAAGCAGTTTTTCGATACCCAGCATTTTGAGAATATATTTCTCATAAAGCGGCTCGAAAGTACCTTTTTTCATTTTGCGGATAAAGTACTTCTCAAATGCAACTTTGGCATGGTGCACCCATTTACCTTTTTTAAACCAGGCAACGTTACGCGGTGGAATCTGTGGCAATGCCACAAATGCTGCACCGGTATCACCCATATCAGCCAGACAAATCGCATTCCAGGTTGCAGTGGTGGTCACTTCTCTACCTGCAATTTCATCGCTGATGTTGTGTACGATCGCAGTCACCATCGACTCAATCATATAACCGGTTTTTGGTGCGCCCGTAGGAACAGGGGTCGCTTCAATCGGAGGTATGGCAATACACACTCCAGCGGAAAAAATATTGCTGTAAGTCGGATTGCGGTGCTTATCATCAACAAAAACAAATCCGCGTGGGTTGCATAAGCCTTCGACAGCGACTACTGCATCAACGCCTTTGAACGCGGGTAGCATCATGCCAAAATCGAATTCAACCTCGTGATCCTTGATTTTCTCACCATCTTCACCTATTTCTTCAACAAACAACTTGCCTGCTTCAGCCTTGGTGGTTTTTGCATTGGTGATCCATTGAATGTGATGAGCGCGTAATTCGGATTCCAGCATGCCTTTTGAATCACCAACACCGCCTAGCCCCAGATGACCGATATACGGCTCAGCAGTGATAAATTTCATATTGTAGTTTTTGCGGATCTTCTTTTTGCGTAGATCTGCATCGACAATGAATGCAAACTCATAAGCTGGGCCAAAGCAACTGGCAAACGGCATTGCTCCAATCGCGATGTTGCCGCTGCCTTTTTCAAGCATGGCTTTGTAAGTTTCGTATGCTGTTTCTGCATGATCAATGGTACAAATAGAATCGGTATAACCACCGTCAGGACCAGAGCCTTCAACTTCTTCGAACGCTAGCCTTGGACCGGTTGCTATCACCAGATAATCGTAGTCGAGAGACTCGCCATCTTCGAAAGTTAATGAGCTTCCTTCTGCATCAATTTTCTGTACTCGTTTAGCAACAAAACCGATATTTTTCTTTTCAAGGTAGGTCTTGATATCAAACGTAATGGAAGCACGATCACGCCAACCAACGGCAACCCAGGGATTTGAAGGGGTAAACTGAAAATACTCGCGTTCATTAACAACTGTTACTTGATGCCCGTCGCCCAGCATTGCTTTCATTTCATAGGCGGCTGGCATCCCTCCGGTACCTGCGCCTAAAATTACTACGTGTGCCATACTAAATTCTCCGGTGTGGTATTAGGGGTAATGTCCCCAGTCCTTTACTTTCTCCTCTCGTGAAGCTCATCACAGTATTATGTCTCCTTCCCTTAGTCAAACAAGGGATATCAGCCACTTATTCCTGCGCAAAATTAATTCAATTAGGATGTATGAAGCACGAAGTCTCAATCAAGGAAGCATCTACAAATGAGCGCGGAGAGGATGGGACTACTGGGAGTTTGCTGCAACTGAAATTTATGTAGCAATACCGAAACGTGGAAGATGCCTGCAAGGACGCAAGTAAGAGGCGTGAGCAGGATGCGGAAGCTTTGCGCTTCTCCACAGAACCATCAGCCTATTTTAGGCCGAGTACATCCTGCATATCGTAGAGGCCGGGAGGTTGATTGGTCAGCCATTCTGCGGCTCTCACTGCGCCACTGGCGAAGGTCATGCGGCTGGAGGCTTTGTGGGTGATTTCTACACGCTCGCCTTCGGCGGCAAACATCACCGTATGCTCACCAACGATGTCTCCGGCGCGGATGGTTTCAAAGCCGATGGTTTTACGATCTCTTGCACCGGTATGCCCTTCTCTGCCGTAAACCGCGCAATCAGCCAGATCTCTGCCTAATGCATCCGCAACCACCTCGCCCATACGGATTGCGGTGCCGGAAGGCGCATCCACTTTATGACGATGGTGCGCTTCTATAATTTCGATATCGACGCTATCGCCAAGCACACGCGCTGCGGTATCCAGCAGATTTAAACAGAGGTTCACGCCAACGCTGTAGTTGGGGGCAAATACAATGCCAGTTTGCTTGGCAACATCATTGAGCAACTGTTTGCCATCATCATCCAGCCCGGTGGTTCCAATGACGATTTTTTTATCATGATCTCGACAATATTCAATATGAGCAACCGTAGCATCCGGCACGGTGAAGTCGATCAGCACATCAAAGTCTGGCGCTGCTTGCAGCGAAGCTGCGACAGTAACACCATTTTTCTCTAACCCTGCCAGCTCACCAGAATCGGTTCCCAGCAGTGAGCTACCTGCGTATTCGGTTGCCGCAGTCAATTCCACCAACGGGTTTTCAACACAGGCTGCAACCAGTGTACGGCCCATGCGACCGCCAACACCGGATATCGCGATTTTGATCATTGTTTAAACTTTTCTTTAATATCGTCAAAAAAACCTTTGGCGCTATCAGTCCATGAATGCAATTGAGGGCTATGTTTTTTGCCGCTTTTTTCCAGCGATTTATTAAATGCCTTGAGCAGCGATTTCTGTTCCTTATTGAGTTTAACAGGTGTTTCTACCACCACCTCACAAATCAGATCACCCTGCGGCCCACCGCGTACGGGGTGAACGCCTTCGCCACGTAACCGGAATCTTTTACCAGTCTGCGTTTCGGATGGAATTTTTAACTTTACCTGACCATCCAGCGTGGGCGCTTGTAGCTCGCCGCCCAAGGTTGCGCTGATAAAGCTGATCGGCACAGCGCAAAACAAATCATCACCATCTCGCTCGAACAGTTTGTGTTTTTTAACATGTACCTGAACGAATAAATCACCGGCAGGGCCACCGCCGACGCCAGCTTCGCCCTCACCAGAGAGTCTGACACGGTCACCGGTATCAACACCTGCAGGAATTTTGACTGAAATTTTCTTATTCTTTTCAACCCGACCTTCGCCGTGACAGCTGCCGCAAGGATTCGAGATGACTTTGCCGGTGCCTTTGCAGGCCGGACAAGCTTGCTGCACAGAGAAAAACCCCTGTTGCATTCGAACTTGTCCGACGCCTTGGCAAGTTTGACAAGTGCTGGGTTCAGAACCTTCTTTAGCGCCGCTGCCATGACAGGTATCACAGCTATCCATACTCGGAATATTGAGTTCTTTTTTGATACCGAAAACAGCTTCTTCAAGCGTCATTTCCAGATTGTATTGGAGATC
>CAZUAW010000055.1:0-10474 GCA_964618535.1 uncultured Thiotrichales bacterium | reverse complement strand
ATCTGGGAAAATTGAAACGGCGTATGTATCCACTACATTTTTCGTCGGATGAGGCAGTTGAACCTGGAATGGTATTATTCTCCGCTGAAAATAAGACGGATCAACCTATCGGAACGGTTGTTGATTCCGCTCCGTCTCCCGAAGGAGGGGTTGATGCGCTGGCGGTTTTGATGATCAAATATGCTGAGGAAGGAAGTAAGGTGTATTTAGAGTCATTACAAGGCTCGGAAGCTACGGTTGGCTTGCCACCCTATGGCTTGACAAGCTAGAGCTAACCTAACCCGGCATCACTGACGACTTATATTTATAGGTCGATGCTGGTTGGAAAAAATCACCTTGCCCGTAGTCAATACCCAAGTCTTTGAGGGCAAAAAACTGATCGGCGTTTTGCACATTCATGGCGATGACTTTCATATTTTCCTGATGCGCTTTGGTGGTGATCGTCCCGATGCTTTCGCTTGATGCTTGATTACTGTCTGCTTGCTGGGTGAGATGTTCTTCCAGTATGAGATAGCTTGGTTTTACAAACTGAATGGCTGGGAATGGATCAGAGAATTCGCTGGATTGGTTGATTGCGAATTTAAATCCTAGTGGTTCGAGCGTCTCGATCAACAATTTTGCTGGTTGCAAATTATTGAGTAGTGATTTCATTCCAAACTGAACAATAACGTCTGTATCACCTGCATTCAGGGTGCTGATATTTTGTCCCAGCCAATTGGTTTTTGACTGGGTGAATAGCGTTTCGCTGGAGAGCTGGATAAACAGCTCTGGCTCGGGCGTGTCAGGAAATTGCACTTGAAATTGCTGCTGGAAATTTTCGATTATCCATTGATCCAGTTTGAGAATGAAGCCGCTTCGTTTTGCACTCCTCAAAAATTCTCGCTCAGGAATATCGCCGTTGTGATTGGTGGCGATACTCATTGATATTGAGAATCGATTTCGATTGTCACCATCTACTGGAATAATGGGGCTGAAATTAACTTTTAAGCGATTTTCAGACAGCGCCGATTTCAGTTGTGCTGTCCAGTTAGCATCAATGCTGGAACGTGTCTCGGAAATCTGCTGTTGTTTGGTTTCATTGACCAGCGCCTGGGAAGGTGGAATGGCTTGTTCTTGACGGTTGAGCTTATTGAGATGTTTCAATGCATCAGTGCGTGTCGAAGAGGCCTGTTGTTGTTTCAGTTCGGTTTTCTTCTCTGGGTTCGATTCGCTCGATGTTTTTGGTTCTGGCTGCAAGTTATTTGCCGCAAAAGTAAGCATTTCAAAAGCGCTACCATCGCTTAAAGTGGCGCTACCGGCAATGAGTTTACAGCGTGCTTTCTGATCCTCGGCATAGAATTCTTGTTCATTCAGTGTATCTACCAGTCGCGAAATAAACGCATTCAGTGAATCGATATCGGTTGAATTGATGAGTAGTCCAAACGTAGATTGGTCATAGCGGCAGAGTAAATCATCTACAGAAATATGCGACTTGATGCCTCTACCCACATCAGCATAGAGACTATCAACTTCAGACAGGCCAATTTGCGCCGCAAGTTCGCTGTAGTTTTCAATTGAAATGAGCACCACAGCTCGATGAATAGCCGTGACGGCATCTTCCACACTTGTATGGTTGGCAGCTTTCTCTATTTGATGAATAAAATGGGTGCGGCTGTAAAGCCCGCTGGTGACATCGAATAGAACCAGGTGATCAAGATGTTTGGAGATTTCATCTTCTTCAACCTGCACTTGTTGACTGAAGATCACCTGTATACAGGACATTCCATCAAAAATGACTTGCGAACATTTGAGTTGCCGAGTGTCATCTTCGTTCAGATGTATTTCCAATGATTGGGTATCGAGTTCGTTTTTCTGTGATTTTAAGAGTGATTTAACCGCCGGTTGTTCAGATTCGGGCAACAGATCCATCATTGGAATGGTATTGATATCGTCATCCAAAGAAAGATTAAAAAGCCGGTAATAAGCAAGATTGGCAAACACGTGAATACCATCGTGGATGTAAGCCAGAGGCTGCTCGAATTCATTCATTAACTTGTGATAACGCGTTTCAAGCTCAGAATAAGAAGTTTTAATTTTCTCCAGTTCACAATCAGAAATTTGCGCATTTAATTCGCGTTCAATGACTTGTGTGAGATGGCGTGTCGCCCCCGTTTCTACCAAATCGGCAGCGCCGAGTAGTAGGTACTCTGGTACTTGCTCGGCAATTCTTTCACCAATACAGATAACGGGTGGCGCTAGTGCAACGCGTTGGGTTTCGTGGACGCACTCTTCAAGCGGAATCAGCCGATTCGGCAAGCACAACAGAACAACATCTTGACCACTCGATAATTTTGCAATGGCGGTGCGCAAAGTGGCTGCATCGGTGACATGCTCAATTTTCAAAGAAAAGCCGGTAGATTGTAAATCTTCGCTGAGGCTTTTTACCTGATCATCACTATCGCATATCAGGATAACGCGCAGATATTTAGCCATCTAGAGAGTGATTCGGCAACACTCGTCCAGGCGCGCGAAAGCGTGCAGGGGTAGAGCTTGCCAAATGACAGTTATCATAGGGGTATTAGATAGAATGCGAAGCGATTGGGCGTAGGCGTAGATCACAGAGTTTCACAGAAAGTGAAGATCTAAGCTGAATTTTACTGAAATTTGCGGTTTTTTTCTTGTTTTTTCGTCAGTTTAAGTGGGAATGGTGGTTGTCTGTCGTTTTACAAACGACTCCATAAATCTTCAAATTCTTCGCGTGACTTCACTGTTTCTTCTTTTACCGTAGAGGAACGATAGAAAAACTGAGAATAGAAACTTGGGCTTTCTCCCAGGCTGTTGAGTTCGATCCTGAGTTTTTTACCCAGCATGCTAATTTCCAGGATATCTCCCAGGGTAAAAAATTGGTTGGGAACGAGAATGCTCGGGGGTTGTTCTATGGTTTTCATACCGGGCAGCATTAAGGCTTCTATCGGCATAGTCTCAGATTGATTACGGTTTGCAATTGAGTCAACCGAGACGACCAGCGCACGCGGAGCAATTAGCTGGACACCAATTTGTAGCCCACCATCATTAGGGTTTTTAATCCAGCGAGTGATACCGATTCGCCAGTGATGGATGTTGTACTCTTTTTCTCTTAACGCCATTAGCTCGCCAACGCGTGCCAGACTGGGCGTTTCTTTCTTCCATTCCAGCCCGTAGCCCGCAGCGCCAGTATTGGTGACTTGCCAGTCGAGCCATGTATCTGGCTGGCCGGTTTTCTGCGCTGGACTACTGGCGATCTCTCCGCCCAGCATAATGTCGTTGCGATAGGTGGGATCAAAAGTAGACAGGTCAGAATGTGTCTGAGGCGCAAATGAATCGTTGCCGGTGTGATAAAGCTGGTCAGACAGGCGGGCATCAGAAGGGGTACTTATGTTGCTGCCTACGAATAATTCTTCACGGGTAAATTCAGGCTGTAGGTCATCGTGGATGGCAGAGATAATTCGATGCAGACCAATGGCTGCGACAATCCCACGATTGGTTGAAACGCGACTAAAGCGTCTTTTTTCCTCAGTACTCCAGGTGTTGATGAGTCTGCGGATCAGTTGCGGCTCGAGTTGCACTTTACTGAAACCCGCTTTTACAGGGGCGTCGCCTGATGAGTCAGCGATATCGTTCAATGTGCTAATGAGCCGAGTTAGATCAAAGCCGCGCAAATTTGAGAAGGTGGTGATATCTGCCAGTGGAATAAATGCTGGTGGTTCCGAAGATTTTAGGCTGACGACATGCACGCGGCCATTGGAATCCGGGATCAGTTTCTTGGTGAAGCTGGCGAGATGCACGGCAGATTCAAAATAGGTTCTTAGATTGTCAGATTCTCCTGAGCGTAGACGCAGAGGTTGCGTCATCGCCAGCAGACAGGCTTGTTTAAATACATCGCTAATGGTTGATCCTTCAATCGTCGCATAATCTTTATCGACAACCATGGTGTCAGCAAATTGACTATGTTCGGCGAAGCCTTGCAAACGGTGGATGTCATGCCAAGTACTGGTAGGATCGGTACGATAAATAGCAGCGTTACAGGCAACTGATTCTTCGAGATAGCGCATTGCTCGGTGCGTGGCAATCATCAAAGATTTTTGATCAATCTTGCCGCCTTTGGCTGCGCTGTCATGCACTACGTGTTTATAGGCAACGGCGGCTTCGAGCAATACTGCATGGTTGAGCTTAGTTATTTGGGCACTTTTTCCCAGCAGTGGAAAGGTTACGCCGTGCAGGTGTTTATTTAGGTGCTTTAGCACCAGTCTCACCATGGGCTTGAGCTGCTCCATCATTTCGAAGCGGCTACGCGGGTTAATTTGTTGACGATTAAGGTTGCGCAGGCATTTGTAAACCTGGCGGGTGGTCTCGCCCATGTTGACCAGTTCTAGCCCATTTTGCCATTTTTTAACCAGCCGCTGGTTGTTCGGCGATGCCTGGATTTCTTCGAGACTGGCAGTGTATTGGGGTAGGTGGAGATTCATATTAGGGTTACAAAACAGGCTCTGACTTTTATAATTCGTTCTAAACTATAGCGGATTAGTTTGCTGATAACGAAACCTAAATCACAGAGCGATCGCGTCTTGACAGGCTTGCAGAGAATTTTTGCTGTGGTTCTCAGTTAAAGATTAGGAGTATTTAGACCATTTTTAGAGACGCCGTTATACAATGATTGTCTTTGCGGGTCTATCAGCAAGATCCTGAACTAGCCGAGGAAGCAGATATCCGGACAGCTGAGTGCTGAGTTGCTGATAGATTTTCCGGCTCTGCTGGATGTTGAGATCAAAATGTGCGGCACCATTGACCTTATCAAGAACATGCAAATAATACGGTTGGACTCGAAACTCAAAGAGCTTATGAGAGAGTTTTGCCAGTATTTTGGCATTATCATTAATGTTTCGCAGCAGCACTGTCTGGTTGTACAGCGTGATATCGGCATTGCTCATCGCGGCAAGCGCGTCCCCCACCTGGCTGTTCAATTCATTGGGATGGTTGGCATGGATGACCACCACGGTTTGCAGTGGCACTTTTTGCAGCCAATGCAAAAAACGTGCATCAATTCGTTCTGGTAACACAATCGGCAGCCGAGTATGAATTCTGAGGGTTTTTAAATGTGGAATGCTTGCAAGTTGATTGGCTAAATCGGCAAGCTGCTCATCGGGCAAGGTGAGTGGATCACCGCCGCTCAAAATTATTTCGTTGATCTCTGTGTGTGCGATTAGATATTCAATGGTTTGCTGCCAATGATTGCCGGTGGTTACCGCATCACGATAGGGGAATTCTCGGCGAAAACAATAGCGACAATGGATCGCGCAGGCTGGGCTGGTAATTAACAGGGCGCGATTCTCATACTTATGAATCAATCCTGGAACGGGCGAGGCAGTCAGATCACCGACCGGGTCATTAGAATAGTTGGCGGGTTTGAGTGTGGTTTCTTCGGTTTGCGGTAGAATTTGTAGTAGCAGCGGATCGTTCGGATCGCCTTTTATGATCCGTTGCAGATAGCTTACTGGGGCTTTAATTTTAAATTGATGATGCCCGCCAACGATCTGCGGTAGTAGCTCGGGGTCGAGATCCAGCGCGCGCAGTAATTGTTTTGGGTCGGTGATTGCCTCATCGAGCAATCTGCGCCAAAGCGGTATTTTTTCCTGAGCAGCAATTCGGGTTATCATTGCCGCTGATCTTATCTTACCCACCTAACAACGACCAAACTCTTATGGCTAGCTATAACACCAATGAATTTCGCAGTGGCTTAAAACTGATGCTTGATGGCGATCCCTGCAATATTGTCGAAAATGAATTTGTAAAACCTGGCAAAGGGCAGGCGTTTAGCCGCGTCAAAATCCGTAATCTTAGAACCGGCCGAGTGGTTGAGAAGACATTTAAGTCAGGTGAGTCTGTTGAAGCTGCTGATGTGGTTGATGTCGATATGCAGTATCTCTATAACGATGGTGAGTTCTGGTATTTCATGGATCAGGAAACCTTCGAGCAAGTGGAAGCTGGTGAAACCGCTGTGGCTGATTCAAAGCAATGGTTAAAAGATCAAGATGTGTGTCAGGTGACGCTTTGGGATGGTGTGCCGTTGAGCGTACTAGCACCAAACCATGTAGAGCTAGTAGTTACTGCGACCGAACCTGGTGTGCGTGGTGATACCGCTCAGGGCGCAACCAAGCCCGCAACGGTAGAAACCGGCGCGCAGGTAAAAGTCCCCTTGTTTGTGGATGAAGGCGATATTCTAAAAATTGATACCCGCACTGGGGAGTACTTGTCCAGAGTTCGGTAGCGGATGCTTGTGGATTTCTGGAAACCTACCACCAGTTTAGAAACCCTCCAATCACGTGCAGCCATGCTGCGCCAAATCCGAAGCTTTTTTGATCAGCGAAATGTACTGGAAGTAGAAACGCCGGCTTTATCCAGCGCAGCGATCAGCGATCCAGCCATCCAGAGCATCGCAGCGGGTAATCGCTACCTGCATACCTCTCCAGAGCTTGCAATGAAACGCCTGCTAGCCGCTGGCAGTGGAGATATTTACCAGATTTGCAAAGTTTTTCGAGAGGGAGAATCTGGTCGCAATCACAATCTGGAATTCACTTTACTGGAGTGGTACCGGCTGGATTGGAATACTGATCAATTGCAGACAGAAGTCGTGACGTTGATTGAGTCGCTCACAAAAACCGCTCTCGCCGTGACGCACCTAAGTTATAGCGAGTGTTTCGAGGACTTGCTTAGAGTTAATCCACTCAATACCTCCGGCGAAGAACTACGCGCTGTTGCCAGGTCTCACAACTTAGATTTAGAGAGTGAGCTATCTGAGGATGGCTGGCTTGATCTACTTTTCTCGCTGGTTGTTGTCCCCACATTCCCCGAAGATCGGCTCACTATAATAACTGACTATCCTGCGAGTCAGGCGGCACTTGCCCGATTAAATCCAGATGGCGAAACCGCCGCGCGATTTGAAGTATTTTGGGGGCAAACTGAGCTAGCAAACGGATACCACGAATTGTTAGACCCCAAAGAACAGCTACAAAGATTTGAACAAGATCAAACAACCAGAGCAGCGAGCGGATTACCCGTAATGCCACTGGATGAGCACTTTCTCGCAGCACTCAAAGCAGGATTGCCAGACTGCGCCGGTGTCGCGCTAGGATTAGATCGATTGCTAATGAAGATCACTACTCTGAACCATATTGATAAGGTGATCTCATTTCCAGTTAGTAGGGCGTAATTTCCAGGTTAGCTAGCGTTTGAGGTCGAGATCGAAAATCAATGCGATAGTGTGCGAGCTTTCTGCCGTTGCCAGTCGCGATCCTTCTCGGTGGCGCGCTTGTCATGCTGCTTTTTACCTTTGCCGAGTCCGATGCTGAGTTTGACTTTGCCTTTGCTCCAGAAAAGTGACAGCGGCACCAGCGTGTAGCCTTTGCGGTCAACCGCACCAATGAGCTTGTCGATCTCTTTGCGGTGCAGCAGTAATTTTCTCTCTCGTGTCTGCTGCGGGTTGATATGTGTGGAAGCGGAGATCAGCGGGGTGATATGACAACCGTGTAAAAATACCTCGCCACGATGGACAATTGCATAACTTTCCTTGAGTTGAACGCGCCCATCACGGATACTTTTAACCTCCCAGCCTTCCAGTACCAGACCGGCTTCAAAAGTTTCGTCGATATGGTAATCAAATCGCGCTTTTTTGTTCTGCGCGATGGTTGCGGGAGACTTTTTCTTTTTCTTTGCCATTCCCCAATATACCGGTTGGGTGGGTAGTGAGGCAATGTTGGTAATCCGAATTTCTCGACTTCATGAGGGTTCTGTTAACCAGCTAAAACAATCATTGAGAATGTAGCTATGAAGAAACTGACCTTTCCCAGAATATTTTGGGTGCTTTTGTTAAGCGCTACCGCAATGCCGCTATGGGCAGCAGAAGCCAATCAGGTAGATCAGTGGTTTGGCACCATCAATGGCTACATGGCATCGGTGCTGTTTTTTGATGTGATGCCAGGAGCAGGCAATATGCCGTTCATCGTTGGCTGGTTAATAGTTGGCGCGGTGTTTCTGACGGTGAAGATGGGGTTTGTGAATCTGCGCGTTATGGGACATGCCTTCCAGGTAATTCGGGGTCGCTATAGCAATCCTAATGATGTCGGTGAAGTTTCGTCCTTTCAGGCATTGACTACGGCGCTGTCTGCAACGGTTGGGCTAGGGAACATTGCTGGTGTGGCGATTGCGATCAGTATTGGTGGTCCGGGCGCGACATTCTGGATGATTGTTGCCGGTTTTCTTGGCATGACTTCCAAATTCACCGAGGTCACTTTGGCGCAGATGTATCGCGAGATTAGCCCGAATGGGCAGGTCATGGGTGGTGCGATGGAGTATCTCTCCAAGGGCTTAAAGGAGAAAGGCTGGGGCAGGGCAGGTATTTTGCTCGCTGGTCTGTTTGCGCTCCTGACAATAGGCGCATCGCTTGGTGGCGGTAATGCTTTTCAGGTGAGTCAGGCAATGTCTGCCGTGCAGGGAGAGGTGCCTTTTTTCGCTGAAAACCCTTGGGCGTTCGGCGTGCTGATGGCGTTTGCTGTTGGTGTAGTGATTATTGGTGGAATCCGCAGAATCGCACATACCGCTGAAGCGATTGTGCCGCTGATGGTGCTGATTTATCTGAGTGCTGCTTTGTGGATTATCGTTACCAATATCGACCAATTACCCGATGCGCTCGGCTTAATCGTCAGCGAAGCATTTTCACTGGAAGCGGGCATTGGCGGTCTGATTGGAGCCATTGTGCAAGGGTTTAAACGGGCTGCATTTTCCAGCGAGGCTGGTATCGGTTCCGCTGCGATTGCGCATTCTGCTGCACGTACACCTTATCCGGTCCGTCAAGGCATGGTGGCGTTGTATGAGCCGTTCATAGATACCATTGTTATCTGCACAATGACGGCGTTAGTCATTATTATTACCGGCGTTTACAACGCACCGGAGCACGCAGATTTAGTGGCTAATAATCAGGGAGCAGCACTCACTGCGCAGGCATTTGGATCGGTCATATCCTGGTTTCCCATTATTCTTTCCATTGCAGTGGTGCTGTTCGCTTATAGCACTATGATCGCATGGTCTTATTATGGCGAGCGTTGCTGGACGTACTTGTTCGGTGAAAAAAGCTCAATGATTTATCGGATTTTGTTTGTCGTTTTTGTGGTGGTGGGGTCAGTAACCAGTGCCACCAATATTCTCGATTTTAGTGATTTGTTGCTGCTATCAATGGCGTTTCCAAACTTCATCGCACTCTATGCATTGAGCGGCAAGGTACGAATTGCGCTGGACGAATATTTGGTGAAGCTGCTGCGAGGTGATTTGGATAAAGAGGCGGGTCGTTGAGTTCAATTAATCGCCAGGCGCTGGTGCCTTACAGTCCCGAACAGATGTTTGCGTTGGTGGATGATATCAACGCTTACTCACAATTTTTGCCCTGGTGCGCTTCATCGGAAGAGCTGAGTCGCAACGGTGATGAGGTGGAAGCGAGTGTTGAAATAGCGAAAGGCGGTATTAAAAAGGCCTTCACCACACTCAATCGTTCGCAAGGCAAAGAAGAGATTGAAATGACACTGGTCAAAGGGCCGTTTAAACATCTACATGGCTACTGGCGATTTCGTTCTCTCAAGGATGGCGAGGCTTGCAAAATTTCACTGGATTTAGACTACGATTTCTCCAACAAACTCATTGCTTTGGCAATAGGGCCAGTCTTTCATACCGTTGCCGATTCGCTGGTCGATGCATTTGTTAAGCGCGCTAAACAGCATTACGGCGATCAAAAAACCGGCAGCTCAATATGATTATTGAAGTCACCTACGCCTCTGTGGAAGAGCAAGTGCTGCTTGAAGTAGATGTCCCGGAGGAGGCGAATATAGAACAGGCAATTGAATCTTCCGGTATCTTGCAGCAGTTCCCAGAAATCTCACTGGATAAATACAAAGTAGGGGTGTTCGGACATGCCGAGTCATTAGCCACGGTCTTGCGTGAAAAAGATCGGGTTGAGATCTATCGTCCGATCACCTGCGATCCAAAAGAGGTAAGAAGACAGCGGGCAAAGAAGAAAAAGTAACTAGCGAGCCCTGCCTTGGAGTGTGATTTACTTCACGTTTTCTTCTGACGAGCTGCGCTATATTAATGACAGAAGTGCTGGGCTATGAACATGTGCTTGTTCATCAGATCGAACATTTTTGTCATTGTGACACTTCTGATTAGGGGGCTTACGCCCTCTTTTTTTATGCCCGCTTTTTGTAACTACCCAGCTAACCCCTGATATCCGCCGTCTCTGCGTTAAAAAATGATCATTTACACACGTAAACTCACATTTCTTGCCTTGATCTGACGAATTTCAGGGGAGATCTGAGCAGTTACCCCATATTTTGACTACTCGCTGAGTAGTTGCCGCTATTTTAGCCCGGATATTGCATGAATTCACGTGATTATCGCGCAGGATATTGATTTT
>CAZUAW010000054.1:0-10756 GCA_964618535.1 uncultured Thiotrichales bacterium | reverse complement strand
TTTTTAGGCTTCGTTGACTGCGTGGTCATTCTCTGAGATCTTTTCTCGCCAGTTTTTGGCTTTGCTCAGCAGCTCATCGTAATCCAGCGTTATTAGCTGTCGGTTTTTTAGCAGTTGTCGTCCGGCAACCCAAACATGTTCAACGGCTCCACGAGAAGCTGAATAAATGAGTGTGGAAAGCGGGTTGTAAACAGGCTGTGTTTCTATTTTCTCCAGATCGACGGCAATGATGTCAGCACTTTTGCCGATTTCCAGCGAGCCGGTTTTTTCACTGATTTGTAATGCTCGTGCGCCGTTGATGGTCGCCATTTCCAGAATTTCATTCGCAGGTAACGCAGTAGCATCGCCACCAAACCCTTTTGCCAGCAGTCCGCTGGTGCGCATTTCAGACATCATGTCGAGGTCATTATTGCTGGCACTGCTGTCGGTACCGAGTGCGACGTTGATTCCGGCTTGCTTTAGTTTGGTGACGGGGCAGATGCCGCTGCCGAGCTTTAAATTGGACTCTGGGCAATGCACGATGTTGATGTTGTTGGTTGTCGCTAGCGCAATATCTGTGTCACTCATTTGCGTCATATGTACGGCGATTAAATTGGGTGTAGTCAAACCGAGTTGGTTGAGCCTTTCAATGGGGCGTTGGTTGTGAGCTTCAAGACTGTCCGAAATTTCTTGTGCAGTTTCGTGAAGATGGATGTGTATGGGGATCTCTAATTCACTGGCTATTGCAGCGATCCTCTTTAACGGCTCATCTGAAACTGTATAGGGCGCGTGTGGCGCAAAGGCGGCAGTGATGAGAGGTTCGTGTTTGATCTCATCGTGGAGTTTTAATCCCTTGGTTATATATTCATCAGCACCGTTTGCCCAGGGGGTAGGGAAGTCGAGCACTACCAGGCCGATGGAAGCACGAATCCCGGTAAGCTGAACACATTGCGCGGTGACTTCTGGAAACAGGTACATGTCATTAAAAGTCGTCGTGCCACTGCGCAGCATTTCTGCAATTGCCAGACTGGTGCCATCGCGAACGAAAGTTTCATCAATATTTTGTTCAGCGGGCCAGATGTGGTGTTGTAGCCAGTCCATTAAAGGCAGATCGTCCGCCAGACCTTTGAATAAGTTCATTGCCGCATGGGTATGCGCGTTGATCAGGCCAGGCAAAAGAACATGAGAATAGCACTGCTGAGTTGATGCGGCGGAGTATTTTTCTTTGGCTTTTTCGGTAGGCAATAAATCTACAATGTTGCCAGAGAGAATTGCGATCGAATGGTGTTCAAGTATCTCGTTTGGGATTACTGGCAGAACCCATCGAGCATGTATGAGTGTATCGACTTCCATGATGTGGCAGTGTTTTATAGAAAGTAGCTAGTTTAACCTTTTAGTGAAAACCTTTACTGATAAAAAAAGCAGGCATAAAAAAGGCCGAGACTCTGTGAAGAGACTCGGCCGATTAGATCGTAATCTAATGCTTTAGAGCATCAATTACTGGACGCGTGATCCGTCAACATCAATGTCAACGCGACGGTTTTCATGACGTCCTTCTTTGGTGTTGTTGTCTCCAACTGGATCAAGTTCACCCATACCGGATGAGCTTAACAGCGCAGGATTTACACCACGTGATGACATGTATGCTTCTACTGCAGCAGCACGACGCTCAGAAAGGCTCTGATTGTAGGACTCTGCGCCACGGCTATCAGTGTGACCAGTGATGCTGATAGAACGAACCTTGTCGAAAGTGCGTAGTTCTTCAACCACGGTATCAACAGCGGCTTTGCCGGCAGCAGTCAGGTTAGCGCTGTCGGTATCAAACAATGCTTGTCCGCCGATAGTCATACGCTCAACTGTGGGTGCAACCTCTACAACAGGCTCAGGCTCAGGCACATAAACAGGTGCAGGAGGAGGAGTCGGTGCTGGTGGTACCTCGACAGGTTTAGGTTTAGGTTTAGGTTTAGGTTTTGGCTTAGGTTTTGGCTTAGGTGCAGGTTTTGCGGGTTTGCCGCAAGCTTCAGTCCAGGCCGATTTCTTCCAAGTGGAAGTTCTGACACATTCTTTGCTGCTGTCTCTGACATTTTCTCCAGAGGAGTCGACAGTGTAAGCACATCCACTGTATGCCGGTGCAACGGGTGCGAGTGCAAGTGCGACTGCAGCCGCAACAGAGAAAGTACCGATTGTACTTCTGATTTTCATAGCTTTAACCTCAGATTGGTTTCGTTAGGTTGATATTTTGTCTCGAAGATAAACCGTTGACTTCCTCGACCGGCTTCGAGCCAGACTTTTAGAAATCTAGTAGCTATTTTAATACACTTTCGTAATAATTCCAGTCCTTTGCAGCTTATTTGCAACAATTATTTGAATTGTTAGGCTGGAACTCCCGTAAAACGGTCATTTTGAACTGTTACAAAAACGCTACAAAATGCGAATCTCTGAAGTTGATGGTGATTTTCGTTGCCGCTTAATCAGTTTTCACCTCAGAGATCGTCGCTCTTTCTGATATTGAGTATAGCTAAATACAAAGGTTATCGCTCAGAGGCAATTATTTACCCTGTATTCGCCTTTTATTTTGATGCGGTACATTGGGTTGGTGTGCTAAAATCCCCGTTTTCGCGCTGAATAATATCCTTATGGCTGAATTCGCCAAAGAACTGCTTTCCGTTAACCTCGAAGATGAGATGCGGGAGTCCTATCTGGCTTACGCAATGAGCGTAATTGTCGGCAGGGCGCTGCCAGATGTTCGTGATGGCCTTAAGCCGGTGCATCGACGTGTTTTGTACTCCATGCATGAGCAAGGTAATGCGTGGAACAAGGCTTATCGAAAATCAGCAAGAGTCGTCGGTGACGTTATGGGTAAATATCACCCGCACGGCGATTCAGCGATTTACGACACCATGGTGCGGATGGCTCAGCCATTTTCATTACGTTACATGCTGGTCGATGGGCAGGGCAACTTCGGTTCTGTCGATGGCGATTCTCCTGCTGCGATGCGATACACCGAAGTGCGTATGGCAAAAATCGCACACCAGTTGATGGCGGATATCGATAAGGAAACGGTCGATTTTCTACCTAACTATGATGAGTCTGAGTACGAACCTAAGGTGCTTCCTTCGCGGGTGCCCAATTTATTGGTCAATGGTTCTTCTGGTATTGCTGTGGGCATGGCGACCAATATTCCGCCGCATAATCTTAATGAAATCATCAACGCTTGCCTGGCGATTATTGATAATCCCGAAGTGACTATTGACGATTTAATAGAGCATGTGCCGGGGCCAGATTTCCCCACAGCGGCATTCATTAATGGTGCGCGCGGTATTCGCGAGGCATACAAAACCGGTCGCGGTAAAATCTATATGCGGGCGCGCTCGCATTTTGAGTCGGATGACAGTGGTCGCCGTGGTGAAAAAATTGTCGTCACCGAGCTGCCTTATCAAGTGAATAAGGCGCGCCTGCTGGAAAAAATTGCCGAGCTGGTGAAAGACAAAAAGATCGAAGGCATTACCGAGTTGCGAGACGAGTCCGATAAGGATGGTATGCGCATGGTGGTGCAGCTACGCCGTGGTGAAGTTGCCGAAGTCATTCTGAATAATTTGTACAAGCAAACCCAGCTGCAAACTGTTTTTGGCATCAATATGGTGGCGCTGGTGGATGGCCAGCCACAGCTGCTAAATCTCAAATGGGCACTGGAAGAGTTTCTCAGTCATCGTCGTGAAGTGGTCACTCGTCGAACCATTTATGAGCTACGCAAAGCCCGCGAACGTGCACATATTTTAGAAGGTCTTGCGGTCGCGCTGGTCAATATCGATGAAATTATCGAAATGATCAAAGCTTCTCCATCTCCAGTACAAGCAAAAGAAGGATTGCAATCTCGTAGCTGGCCGCCGGGGATGATTACCGAGATGCTGTCGCGTTCTGGTTCGGATGCCAGTAAGCCTGATAATCTGGGTGATGAGTATGGCTTGAAAGATGATGGCTATTATTTATCGGAAGCGCAGGCGCAAGCGATTCTTGATTTACGTCTGCACCGTCTGACTGGTCTTGAAAAAGACAAAATTAACAAAGAATACGAAGAACTCATTGAGATCATTCATGCGTTGATTGAGATTTTGTCCAACCCTGAGCGTCTGACAGAAGTGATTCGCGAAGAATTAGTTGAATTAAAAGATAATTTTGGTGATGAGCGTCGTACCGAAATTATTGAAAACCAGATGGATCTTTCGCTGGAAGATTTAATTTCCGAAGAAGATGTTGTGGTAACGCTTTCCAAAGCAGGTTATGCCAAGGCGCAACCGCTGGAAGATTATCGCGCGCAGCGTCGTGGTGGTCGCGGTAAGTCAGCGACCAAAATGAAAGATGAAGATTTTATAGAGAATCTATTCATTGCCAGCACCCACGATACTATTTTGTGTTTTTCCAGTGCCGGTAAAGTGTATTGGTTAAAAGTGTATGAATTGCCAGTTGCTGCACGTACCGCACGAGGCAGGCCGATAGTGAATTTGTTGCCACTTGAAGAGGGCGAACAGATTCAAGCAGTTTTACCCGTCAAAGAATTCACCGAAGATAATTTTGTCCTAATGGCGACTCGCAAAGGTACGGTGAAGAAAACCCCATTGGTGGATTTCTCTCGTCCACGAGCGAACGGCATTATCGCACTGGATATCGCAGAAGATGATCGCTTAATTGGCGTTAGAATTACTGACGGAACGCAGGATGTTCTACTGTTTTCCAATTCAGGGAAATCAATTCGTTTTTCTGAGTCCGATGTTCGTCCTATGGGACGTGTTGCGCGAGGTGTGCGTGGTATTCGCATCGGTGCGGATCAGGAAGTGATTTCGTTAGCGGTATTTGATAGCGATACAGATTATAAATTACTCGCAGCAACTGAATTTGGTTTTGGTAAATTAACTCCGATGGATCAATATCCCGTGCAAAATCGTGGCGGACAAGGTGTGATTGCGATTCAGACCAGTGAAAGAAATGGTCAAGTTATTGGAGCGGCACTGGTTACAGAGCAAGATGAAGTGATGCTAATCACCAATGGTGGTGTGCTAGTACGAACCAGAGCCGACGGCATTTCTGTAATGAGTCGAAATACCCAAGGCGTAACATTGATTCGCCTTGGCAAAGGGGAAGCACTGGTCGAAATTGAACGCATCGAAAATCTTGGTGGAGATGAAGAGGATGAGATAGAAGATGAATCATCCGAGCCATCAGCAGGTGATGCCTCGTCAAAGCCAGACTCAGATCAGTCATAAAACGTCTACAGTGTCTGTGCGGTTATCAATCTCGCAGACGCTACTATTTTATTTTAATTTAATTCTTTAATCACTCATGAGCAGAATATTTAATTTTAGCGCTGGGCCCGCCATGTTGCCGGCAGCAGTACTCAAGCAGGCCCGCGAAGAACTTTTGGATTGGCAGGACAGCGGCATGTCCGTCATGGAAATGAGCCATCGTGGCAAACAATATTTATCTATTGCTGAACAGGCAGAAGCCGATTTACGTGAGATTTATGCGATTCCTGATAATTACAAAGTCTTGTTTTTACAAGGTGGAGCCAGCGCGCAATTTTCGGCAATCCCGATGAATTTATTACAAGGGCGCAAGCAGGCTGATTATGTGAATACCGGAGCCTGGTCGAAAAAAGCGATCGCAGCAGCAAAAAAATACTGCGATGTGAATGTGGTTGCCAGCAGCGAAGACAGTAAATTCACAACCATTCCCGCTTACGACACCTGGTCGATGAATAAAGATGCTGCCTATTTGCATGTCACCCCTAACGAAACAATTGGCGGCGTAGAATTTCACGACTTGCCAGATACTGGTGATGTGCCATTAATTGCGGATATGTCATCGACGATTTTATCTCGCCCCATTGATATTTCTCGCTATGGATTAATTTACGCCGGTGCGCAAAAAAATATCGGCCCCGCCGGTTTGACGCTGGTCATTGTGCGTGAAGATTTAATTGGCGATGCTGATCCAGCGTTAACCGATGTCTTGAATTATAAAATTCAGTCCGGCGCAGATTCAATGATCAATACCCCGCCAACTTATTCCTGGTATTTAGCGGGTTTAGTCTTTAAATGGATTAAAAATCAGGGCGGTATGGCGGCGATGGGTGACATTAATCAACGCAAAGCCAATAAACTTTATTCAGCAATTGATCGCTCCGATTTTTACGCTAACCCTGTCGATCCTGAGCATCGTTCTTGGATGAACGTACCCTTTACTTTAGCGGATGCTGAGCTGGATGCGACTTTTCTTGAGGGTGCTGCAAAAATTGGTCTGATGACATTAAAAGGCCATCGCTCAGTCGGCGGAATGCGCGCCAGTATTTATAATGCGATGCCGGAAGAAGGTGTTGATACACTCGTTTCATACATGCAGGAGTTCGAGCAGCAACATGGATAAATTTAAAATCCTGACATTAGATAATATCTCTGCGCGTGGATTAGAGCGCATGCCGCTGGAAAAATACGAGGTGTCTTCTGAATGCTCGGCACCGGACGGCATTATTTTACGTTCATTTAAAATGCACGATATGGATTTGCCAGAATCATTGTTGGCAGTCGGGCGTGCAGGTGCGGGCGTTAATAATATCCCCGTCGATAAAATAAGCAGCTTGGGTATTCCGGTATTTAATGCCCCTGGTGCGAATGCGAATGCAGTTAAAGAACTGGTGATTGCGGGCATGTTACTGGGCTGTCGCAATATTGCTCAGGCGCGTGATTATGTTAGCGGGCTAGAAGGCGATGATACGACAATTTCCAAGCTAGTCGAAAAAGGTAAAAAACAATTTGGCGGTTTTGAATTACCTGGAAGAACACTAGGAGTGATTGGTCTGGGCGCTATCGGTGTGCAAGTCGCAAATGTAGCACGCGCGCTTGGCATGAACGTCATCGGTTTTGATCCTTCTATTACAGTGCGGCGTGCCTGGGAATTATCCTCAGAAGTCACCTCCGCGCAGAGCGTTGAAGAAGTGCTATCGCAATGTGATTTTATTACTTTTCATGTACCGCTAATTGAATCGACTAAAGATTTAATTAATGCGGATCGTCTCGCCACCATGAAAGACAATGTCGTCATTATTAATTTTGCTCGTCAGGGTATTGTGAATGATGAAGCTGTATTGGCTGCGTTGGAAACGGGTAAGGTTTACAGCTACGTTTGTGATTTCCCTAGCAATGATTTAATAGCTCATCCGCGTGTTATTGCATTACCGCATCTTGGTGCGTCAACCAGTGAAGCTGAAGATAATTGCGCGATTATGGTAGCTGATCAGCTACAGGCTTTTTTGGAGCATGGTGTGATTCGTAATTCAGTTAACTTTCCTGAAATTAGTCTGGAGCGTTCAGGCCAATCAAGGATTGTTATCGTTAATGAAAACCGCCCGGATATGCTGGGCCAGATCTCATCTGAATTAGCTCAGGCTGGTATGAATATTACGCACATGCGCAATGAGTCAAAGGGCGATCTCGCCTGTACGCTGGTGGATGTTGATCAAAAGGCGGAAAATGATTGTTGCTCACAGTTGGCCGCCATTGATGGTGTGCTTAAAGTACGGATTGTTTAGTTGGTATGACGGACACAAAAGACCTCGGTAAATTACGCATAGAAATTGACTCACTGGATAAACAAATCCTTGAGCTAATCAGTCGGCGCGCGAATTGCGCCCAGCAAGTCGCAACCGTTAAACGCGAAGCAGATGAAACCGCTGCATTTTATCGGCCCGAGCGTGAAGCACAGGTTTTACGCCGCATAAAAGAGGCCAATCCCGGGCCGCTCGATGATGAAGAAATGGCGCGATTATTTCGCGAAATCATGTCGGCTTGTCTCGCACTTGAAGAGCGCCAAACCATCGCTTATTTCGGCCCGGAAGGGACTTTTACTCAAGCGGCCGCGCTGAAGCATTTTGGTCATTCGGTACATACCAAACCGGTTAGCGCGATTAGCGAAGTATTCCGCGAAGTGGAATCCAGAGTGTGTGACTTTGGTGTTGTGCCCATCGAAAATTCAACCGAAGGCGTGGTCAATCACACGCTCGATAGTTTTTTAAATTCGCCATTAAAAATTTGTGGTGAAGTTGAAATGCGCATTCACCAGCATTTATTGGCAAAGCAGCCCGAGCTGGAAAAACTCAAACGAATTTATTCACATCCACAATCTTTAGCGCAGTGCAGGGAATGGCTGGACGCACATTTGCCCGGTGTAGAAAGAATTCACGCTGCCAGTAATGCAGATGCTGCGTGTCGTGCAGCGGAAGAAGAAGGCAGCGGCGCCATCGCTGGCGAAGTTGCCGCAGAACTCTACAATTTGAAAATGCTGCAACGTAATATTGAAGATAATCCTGAAAATGTGACTCGCTTTCTGGTGATTGGTCGCCAGAGCGTCGAACCCAGTCAGGATGATAAAACATCTATTTTAGTCTCTGCGCATAATCGCCCAGGATCGTTGCACAGCCTGCTATCGCCATTTGCAGATAACAATGTGAGCCTTGCGCGGATCGAATCGCGTCCGTCTCGTGGTGTGAATTGGGAGTATGTTTTCTTTCTCGATTTAGAAGGGCATCAGAATGATAAGAATATAAAAGCTGCACTTAAATCGTTAGAGACTTCTGTGCAAATGGTCAGAGTGCTCGGCTCCTATCCTCGCGCGGTGCTTTAAGCTTTATGTCAGCCACTGATTTTTCAGCGTTCGCAACTGTTGGCGTGCAGGGTTTGCATCCTTATCAGCCGGGCAAGCCAATAGAAGAATTGCAACGCGAATTAGGTTTGAGCGAAATTATTAAACTCGCCTCCAATGAAAATCCGCTTGGCCCAAGCCCAAAAGGCCGCGATGCTGCACAGGCAGTTCTTCGTGACATAAATATTTATCCCGATGATATTGGCTTTAAATTAAAACAGAAATTAGCCGCGCAATTAAATGTTTTGCCAGCAATGTTAACGCTCGGCAGTGGCTCCAGTGATGTCATTGATATGGTCTCGCGGAGTTTTTTACAACCAGGGAAAAATGCCGTTTTTTCAGCGCATGCTTTCGCCATGTATTCAATCTATACCCAGGCATCCGGCGCAGCAGCAAAAATTGCTCAGGCAATACCCGCTGATCATCCTGACACGCCGTACGGTCATGATTTAAATGCGCTGGCAGACCAAGTGGATGCGAACACCGCCGTGGTATTTATTGCCAATCCCAATAATCCAACTGGCGGCTGGCTCGATAAACAAAGCTTAAAATCATTCATAGCAGCACTGCGCGAAGACATTATCGTAGTGCTCGATGAAGCCTATACCGAATATGTGCAACACCCCGATTTCCCTAACGGCGTAAGCTGGGTCAATGAATTCCCAAATTTAATCGTCACCCGCACATTTTCAAAAATATATGGCCTGGCGGGATTGCGTGTTGGTTATGGCATTTGTTCTGAAGACCTTACCGGCGTAATCAATCGCGTACGTCATCCATTTAATGTGAATAGCGCAGCATTGGCAGCTGCCGAAGCTGCGCTGGATGATAAGGAGTTTCTTCAGCGCAGCATTAAAAATAATTTAAATGGATTACAGCAATTAAGTTCAGCTTGTGATGACCTAGGGCTGAGTTATATTCCGTCGGTAGCGAATTTTCTCTGTATTGATATGGGCAAAGAGGCCGGCCCAATTTTTGATGCATTATTAAAACTAGGTGTCATTGTTCGCCCGATTGGAAACTACGGGTTGCCTAATCATTTACGCGTCACCATCGGCACAGAGCAAGAAAATACAACTTTCCTGACAGCGCTGGAAAAGGTGTTGCAATGATCGAGCGCCTTTGTCTAATCGGAGTTGGTCTGATCGGAGGCTCGCTTGCCCTGTCGCTACGCGAAGCAGGGTATTGTCAAAATATAATCGGCGTAGGGCGCAATCCTGATAATTTAAAAGATGCGCTTAAACTAAATATTATTGACGAAGCCAGTCAAGATGTAGCAAGCGCGGTAAAAAATGCAGACATGGTGATTTTAGCCGCCCCTGTCGGCGCAACAGAATCGCTGGTAAAACAATTTAAAGATCAATTAAAACCCGATGCAATACTGACTGATGTCGGCAGTGTCAAAGGTGATGTGATCCAGCAAATTGAACGCGCCTTTGGACATGTTCCCGCTAATTTTGTACCCGGTCACCCTATCGCCGGAACTGAAAACAGCGGCGCAAAAGCCGCGTTCCCTGAATTATTCAAAGACCGCAGAGTGCTATTAACGCCAGTCGAGCAAACCAACCCGCAAGCAGTTAAAAAAGTCACCAAAATGTGGGAAATCACCGGCGCAATTGTCGAGCAGATGGCAGTTGATCACCACGACAAAGTACTCGCCGCCACCAGTCATCTACCCCACATGCTGGCCTTTGGATTGGTAGGCAGCTTAGCCAAGCAAGAAGAGTCCGAAGCAATCTTCCGCTACGCCGCAGGTGGTTTCCGCGACTTCACCCGTATCGCCTCCAGCGACCCCGCCATGTGGCGCGACATCTGCCTGCATAATCGAGAAGCCATTCTCGCCGCCATGGAAGATTATCAAACAAATCTTGATCAACTGAAAAAAGCCATCGAAGAAAAAGATCGAGACGAATTACAATCTATATTTTCTATGGCCAAAACCGCTCGCGATGGAATTTCTGAGTAGCTCAACTGTAGGTCCATAACTCTACAGTGAGCAGAGCGGTAAAATTACGTGAGGGTGACGCTTGATTGCAACCGTATGCCGTAACCGGTTGTTTCTATTAGGGGTGAACATCCCAAACAT